>JAISPK010000114.1 GCA_031274985.1 Coriobacteriales bacterium
AGCAAACTCTATGGCCTCAAGACGTTGATAGTATTCTTTACTGGTTTTGTGTATCAGCTCTGGTTGGCTGAGCGGCACCAGATTGCTCGCGCGGGCAATTGCGTTGATAGCCGGCCCCAACACATCCACGTAGGTGATACTCATTTTATTGAGGAGCTTTTTGGTTTCCATACAGAGGTCAGGATTTGCAATGGTAAAGAATACGACGAGAGCTTCCTCAGGGTGGATTAGCTGCGCGTCGGCAACAAAAGACTCTATGGCGTTGATGGTCGTAGCGCCGGGCAGGCGCTCGATGAGAACCTCGTCCAATTCAAACTGAGAAACGGCAGCATCAACAATCGCCGCGGCACTGTCCCCCAAAAAATCACTGATAATGAGTATCGGTTGCATACCATTAGTTTAGCGCATGCTGCCACACAGCGGGGGCGGTTCTTATCGTGCAAAGACACGAAAAAGAACCATAACCGTTGTGTATCCTTCTAATTCTTTGCCAGTTTGCCAAAGTCTGCGACGTCTTTGAACACAGCTACAAAGCGGTTTAGCAGGGCGAGGCGGTTCTTTCGCAGCCGTTCATCCTCAGCCATGATCATAACATCGGAAAAGAAGCGATCAATAGGGGCTCTGAGCGTTGCCAGACAGGTGAGCGCAAAGGCATAGTCCTCCTTTGTCAGGGCATACTGCACCCCTTCTTCTGCTTTGTCGATAGCAAAGGCGAGGGCTTTTTCTGCCTCGCCGAAGAGCTTCTCTTTTACCGAAGTGCCTGCCTGTGGGTCACGGAGATTGTTGGCACGAGCGTAAGCGGTGGCAAGATCGTCAAAGAGTTCCGGTTGCTTCTCGCGCGCCTCAGTAAGTGCCTGAGCCCGGCTGAATACCTGCTCAGGCTCGATGATACCACTCGTCAGTACGGCAGCAACCGCATCGACGCTGAGTCCGCGCTCGCGGGTTATGACTTCAAGGCGCGTGGTAAAGAACTGGCGTACCTCCGCGATAATCGCGAGAGGATCATACTGGGCCGGTATTGCCCCCAGTCCTTCTACGGCAGCTTCGATGGCAACCGAGAGGTTCACCGGCAGGCCGCCGAGCAGAATGCTGATAATGCCTATGGCACTGCGGCGCAGCGCAAAGGGGTCGGAGGAGCCGGTGGGGGGCGCTCCGGCGGCAAAGACGCCCACGATGGTATCGAGCTTGTCGGCCAGGGCAACCAGGCAACCGATTGTTGTTGAGGGAATCTCGTCTCCGGCAAAACGGGGGCGATAGTGCTCCTTGATGGCCAACGCTACCTCGGGTGTCTCGCCTGCTGCCTCGGCATAGTAAGCTCCCATGATTCCCTGGAGTGAGGTGAATTCAACCACCGCATTGGTCACCAGATCGGCTTTAGCGAGGAGCGCAGCGCGCTTAACCTGGTCGGTTACCTCTGCGCCGAGCGAGGCTTGCTCTGCCAGAAAACCGGCGAGTTTTCTGATGCGTTGCACCTTGTCGTAGGAAGTCCCGAGCTTCTCGTGGAAGACAACGCTCCTGAGGTTGTCCACGTAGGATTCCAGCGGATGCCTGAGGTCTTCGGTATAGAAGAACTGGGCATCGGCCAGGCGTGGACGCACCACACGCTCGTGACCGGCGATGATTGCCGAGTTGTAGGCGGGATGCCCGTTGCTCACCACGAGAAAATGGTTTGAGAGCGCTCCGGCGGCAGTATACAGCGGAAAATACCGCTGATGCTTGAGCATGGCGTCGATGATGATCTCTGAGGGCACCGCGAGGAACTCCTCGTCAAAGGTACCCATGAGA
Organism: Coriobacteriales bacterium; assembly: GCA_031274985.1. Classification (GTDB taxonomy): domain Bacteria; phylum Actinomycetota; class Coriobacteriia; order Coriobacteriales; family UBA8131; genus WQXH01. The sequence continues at coordinate 1,786 of JAISPK010000114.1, forward strand.
GTGGTGGGAAACTCAATGAGATTGATGACCTCGGCAAGGATCTCATCGGGCATATAGGCCACCAGACCGCTCTGCTCTTCTATCATCTGCACCTGGGCCTTGATGTGGCCGGCGCGCATCTCGGCCGAGTCCACTACCCAGAGCTTAGTGTGATAGCTGGCCAGATCGTCGGCGGAGGGAACCTCCACCGATTCATTGGCTATAAGCCGATGACCCCAGGTCAAACGACCGGCGTTTACCCCGGCAAAACTGAAGGGAATAACCGTGGGGCCCCAGAGTGCACAGATCCAACGTACCGGTCTACAGAAGCTCTCCTCAGTTGAGCCCCAGCGCTGAGACTTGGGCCATTGGATCTGCTCTACCAGCGAGAGCAATATCTGGGGAAGCAGCGTGTCGGTTCGACGGGCGATTTGCTCTACCTGGGCAAAGACATACTCGGTGTCGCGCTCTATTGCCTTTCTGAGCTCGCTTACCTCTACGCCCTTGCCGCGGGCAAACCCGATGGCGGCCTTGGTGGGCTCGCCCTGCTCGTCATAGGCCAGCGACACCGCCGGACCACGGAAGCGTTGTACCAGAGGCGTGGAGTTGGTGGCGAGGCGCTTGACCTCCAGGATCAAACGTCGTGGCGTTGAGCGGGAGGTGATCTCTCCGTGTTCTATGCGGGCCTCGGCAAGCGCTGCCGTTGCCAGCGCGGCCAGTTGCTCCGTTGCCTGATAGAGCGGGGTAGAGGGGATCTCTTCGCAGCCGATCTCCAGCACGAGCGTTGCAGGGTCATGTGGCGCGGGTTGCACGCTGATGTCCAGATCAGAGGAGGGTTCGTGGGCTGTATGCTCTTCGGATACGAGCTTGCCGGCTTCTGGGCCCGGTGCGGCAGACTTATGTGCCACCGCCGCGCTTTGGGCTCTTGTCTCCTCGAGTTTGCTGCTATAAGCCTCGCAACAGGACTTGGCAAGTGTTCTCACCCTGAGGATGTAGCCCATACGCTCGGTTGCCGAAATCGCCCCGCGGGCATCCAGCAGGTTAAAGGCGTGTGAGCACTTCAAAACGCAGTCATACGCCGGCAGCGGCAGGCCGTGTTCAAGCACACGCAGACATTCTCTTTCGTAGTTATCAAAATTGCCAAAGAGCAGCTCAGTGCTGGCTACTTCAAAGTTATAGGCAGAAAATTCGCGCTCATTCTCTAGGAAGACGTCGCCGTAGGTAAACACCGAGCCATCCTCACTGCGCGACCACACAAGATCAAACACCGAGTCAACGCCCTGGATATACATGGCGAGACGTTCAAGGCCATAGGTGAGCTCAGCGGGAACCGGGCGGCACTCAAGGCCCCCCACCTGCTGAAAGTACGTGAACTGCGTGACCTCCATACCGTTGAGCCAGACCTCCCAGCCAAGGCCCCAGGCGCCCAGCGTGGGGCTTTCCCAGTCGTCCTCAACAAAACGCACATCATGGTCGTGAGGCTCAATACCAATGACTCGCAGCGAATCAAGATAGCGCTCGACGATGTCGTCCGGGGAAGGCTTGACGATGACCTGAAACTGGTAGTAATGCTGCAGACGATTGGGGTTTTCGCCGTATCTACCGTCGGTGGGCCGGCGGCTAGGCTGCACATAGGCGGTCTTCCAGGCCTCAGGACCCAGCGAACGCAAGGTGGTAGCCGGATGAAAGGTGCCGGCGCCCACTTCGTTGTCATATGGTTGTAGCACCACGCAGCCCTGGTTTGCCCAGAACTCCTGCAGTTTCATGATGATCTCTTGAAAGGTCATGCTTTCATTACTCATGGGGTCTCCCCTGTTATTCTTCTTCGAGGGCTTTTTGGATCTCTGCCTCACTCAGGCCGCTTGCAGCCAAAAGATCGGGACGGAGCTCCGCTGTTTTGATTATAGACATTTTACGTCGCCATTTGTCTATGGCGGCGTGGTTACCGGAAAGCAAAACCTCGGGAACCTGTTGGCCGCGGTATGTTTCAGGGCGGGTGTACTGCGGGTACTCCAGCAAGCCCTGCGAAAAACTATCGTCAACGATTGAGAGATCGCTGCCCAAAACACCGGGGAGCAACCTACAGACGGCATCACTTACCACCATGGCAGCAAGTTCACCGCCGGTGAGGACGTAGTCTCCCAGAGATATCTGACGGTGGGCCAGTGAGTAGACACGCTCGTCGAATCCCTCGTAGCGGCCGCAGATCATGAGAAGGCGTTGGGCGCAGGCAAGCTCTTCGGCCATGGCTTGATTGAAGGGCTCGCCGCCGGGAGTAAAGATGATCACCGTGGCGGGAGCGTCTTTGAGCAGGTCGTCCAGCGCCTCATAGACAGGCTCGGGTTTAAGCAGCTGCCCCGGGCCGCCGCCGTAGATTTCGTCATCAACCGTTCGATGATTGTCGTGGGTCCAGTTGCGCAGATCATGCCCCACGTATTCCAGCGCGCCTCTTTGTCGAGCTCTGCCGAGGATAGAGGTAGCCATCACGGTTTCAAACATCTCGGGAAAAATACTGAGGGTCTCAATGCGCATGAGGGTTTCCTGTCATCTCGATAAAGTCCCGGGGAAGGCTCAGGGTTATCTGTTCGGCGCCCTGCTGCGCGATGTAGTCGGCCACCGCAGGGATCTCGAGCTCGCCATAGGGACCGTCTATGACCCAGATGTCGTAGGCCGGGCCGGGCTTGACCTCTTGCAGCGTGCCGAGCAAACCGTAAGAAGTGTCAGTGAAGGTGGTGGGACAGGGGGACGTTGCTGACAAAAGGGGACGTACCTTGTGTCTTGTTGGGCAACTGGTTGTCCCAACAAGACACAAGGTACGTCCCCTTTTGTCAGCAACGTC
>JAISPK010000108.1 GCA_031274985.1 Coriobacteriales bacterium
CAGAACAACCAACCGGTATTAATTTGAGAAGATGAAGGCAAAGATTAGTTCCGGCAGAGCGGGAGTAGCTATACATCCACGAAAAAGCCATAATAGGTGATAACAACATCCTTGTTTTCGCTAAAAGCGGCTATGCCTGTAAGGTTATTTCGCTCCCGAGACAGGCTCTCACGACAGGCTTACCTGTTGTTTAAGGAGGCACGATGCGCTACCTTGCACTGCTGAGAGGGGTCAATGTCGGCGGGAAGAACAAGATTGCTATGCCGGCGCTCAAGGCTGCGTTTGAGAGTCAGGGCTTTAAGGATGTTGTCACGTATATAAACAGCGGTAATATCCTCTTTGAAACTTTGCTTGATGAGGCAGAAGCAAGGTCCCTTTGCGAAGACCTCCTCAAAAGAGAGTTTGACCTGAGCATACCCGTGGGCATTATTACCGCACCCGAGCTCGCGAAAAGCAGCTCAGCAGCAAGAAATGCCCTGCACCAGCAAAGGAAAAACGCATGACTCTACCGCAAAGCATCAATAGAGCGCTTGTCGTTGCCCTTGCTGTTTTGCTGGCCGTGTTGCTGGCAGGAGCAATCGCGACCCTCGTCTATTGTTCCGGGCACCAAGGAGTTGGAAGCCTCAAGACGCCCGGTATCGCAGAGCCCCTCAGAGAAGACGCCACGCAGACCCCGGGCAACTCGGCAGATCCGGGGGCAATCGCACTACCAGCAGGCGACAGCGCACTGCTCCCCACGCCCTTCATTGACCAACTAGCTGCCGATGCGCCAATGGGCTGCGAAGCAGCAGCCTTATTGCAGGCGTTGCACACCAAAGGCTATGCAACACAATACAATCTGGCTTTATTTTTGCTCCAAATGCCCCTTGCAGAAGACGACAATCCGCATCACGGATTCTCGTTTACCCCCTACGAAGAGCTGGGCGAAGACTGCTATCAGGGTATTTTTGCTGCACCGCTAGCTGCCTGGGGCACGCAGTATGGAGATGTCGCAGATATTTCGGGAGCAAGTCTCGACGAGCTCAAACAAGAGCTTCTGAGCGGCAATCCGGTTGTGGTATTTGTTACGCAAGACTTTGCAACACCTGAGTGGCAAGACTGGTGGTTTGGCCCGGCAGTGAACAACGCACATGTCATGACTTTGGCCGGCTTTGAAAACTCGACGGGTCAAGTTTATCTGGTTGACCCCCATCGCGGGCCTCGTTGGGTTGACCAAAACGTATTCCTGGCCAGTTATCTGGCAACAGCAGGTGCGGTTGTGGTGAGATAAAAAGGCCGCATCTGCCGGTAAATAGCTGCTGAAAGCACTGACAAAAGTCCCGGAAAAGCGACCCGACAAGGTTCCTTTTGCACAAAAACAGAGACAGTTTGGCAACAATTGGTATCTCTCCCGTAATCAAGTTATGACAAGCGTGATGCTAAACTGCTTGAAAGAGTATTAAACAAGAGGGTATCTCTTGCAATGATGGGGTTTTTAATGAGGTGACCATGAAAGTCAAAGTAATAACTGACAGTACATCGTATATTCCTGCTGATCTGCGTGAAGAGCTGGGCATCACCGAGATTCCGCTGAGCGTAAGCTTTCCCGACGAGCAGTTCTTGGAAACAGAGGTCGACTACGACTACTATTACCACAAGATTGAGACCGGAGGCGTAATACCAACCTCTTCTCAGCCATCCTCAGGCGAGATGGTTCAGCGTTTTCGCAAGATTCTGGATCAGGGGCACGACATCCTGGCCATTTTTCTCTCTTCTTTGATGAGCGGAACCCACGAGGCCGCCATGAGTGCTCGTGAACAACTCCTTAAGGAATACCCCGAGGCGCAGATAACGATATTGGACTCTAAAACCAACAGCATGTCTTTGGGTTATCCCGTACTAGAAGCAGCAAGAGCTGCTGCAAAAGGGCTACCCTTGCACCAGATCAGCGAAATGGCCTCAGACCTCATTCAGCGGATGCACTTCTACTTTACCCCGGCAAGCCTGGAATATCTAAAGAAGGGCGGTCGCATCGGCGGCGCCGCAGCCTTGTTGGGCAAGGTCATCAAATTCCGTCCGATTCTGTTTGTGGACAACGGCAGCGCAAACGTATTTCGCGTCTCCCGCAACTTTCGTGGCGCTATCGACGAAATGATGAAGGTGCTGGATCGCGACTATCATCAGCGCGGTATCAAAGAGGTCATCGTGCACCACATCAATTTTCCCGAGAAAGCGCACGAGTTGGGCGAAATGATCAAACAACGTTACGGCATTGCCGCTTCCATCCTGCCGATAGGTCCCGTTGTCGGTATGCATGTGGGGCCGGGGACCATCGGTCTCGTGTACTGCACGGAGCGCTAGAAACGCCGGGCGTTTGTTGAACTATCAGATCCCTGCAAAAAAAGTAGGGCATTTTTTGCCAGAAACGGTGTTTTTCTGTGCAAAAGGAAGTGCGGACGTTTTCTTAGACCATTTCTTCAGGTTCCTGCTCCAGCATAAAGCCAAATCTTTCCTCGACCGCTGCCACAATCTCTGAGCGGGCTGCTGCCAGGTCGCCGTAAGAGCGCGCAGACTCATTGATCAGAATCAACGCCGACTTGCTGCTCACCCGCATGCCGTGCAGCAGCTGACCCTTGAGGCCACACT
>JAISPK010000113.1 GCA_031274985.1 Coriobacteriales bacterium
CGTTCCCGCGCTTCTCTGTCGTTCCCGCGCTTCTCTGTCGTTCCCGCGCTTCTCTGTCAGTCCCGCGTCACCCTGTCATTCTTGCGCTTCTCTGTCGTTCCCGCGCTTCTCTGTCATTCCCGCATCACCCTGTCATTCCCGCATCACCCTGTCATTCCCGCGGAGGCGGGAATCCACAAGGTCAGTTTGCTTTTGTGCTGGGTTCCCGCCTTCGCGGGAACGACAGAGAAGCGCGGGAACGACAGAGAAGCGCGGGAATGACAGGGTGATGCGGGAATGATAGCCTGTGTCATTCTGAGGGCGCAAGCCCGAAGAATCTTATCGCAAAACCCTTCGTAAAGCGTGTCTGCACAGCTTATTGCCGCATGCCTGCCGTTATTAACTGACGGCTATTTTAATGTCAGGAGATAATTCAGCCAGGAGATCTCGCTTATTGCGTAGGCCTTTGCGGGATTGCCTTCTTCAAGCTCTGCGTTGCGCTTTTCGTTTGCAGAGATGCTTTCCTTACAAGCAGCAGTATCGATCTCGTCAACGTTGATGGCACGTGATGCCAACACAATGACCTTATGCCCGTCAACTTCGAGGTAACCACCATTTGCTGCAAAAGTAGTTACCTCGTCATTTTCATTCTTGATACGTATGACACCTCGACGCAAGGTACTCATGAGCGGAGAGCATTGATACATCAATCCGATATCGCCCTCGGCAGCCGGAGCGCTTACCAGCACTGCCTTGCCACTGAAGAGCATGCTATCGGGAGTTACGATGTCGCAGTTGAGGGTGTTTGCCATATTCGTGCCCCATTAACCCTTCATTGCCTCAGCAGCTTCGTAGACCTCTTCAATAGCGCCCTTGTAACGGAAGGCCTGCTCAGGGATGTCATCACATTTGCCGTCGATGATGGCAGCAAATGAGCGTACTGTATCTTCCAGCTTAACGTACTTGCCCGGATTGCCGGTAAAGACCTCTGCTACGTGGAAGGGCTGCCCGAGGAACTGCTGGATCTTGCGGGCACGGTTTACGATGACCTTCTGCTCTTCAGAAAGCTCGTCCATGCCGAGGATGGCAATGATGTCCTGCAGGTCGGAGTAGGTCTGGAGGGTCTCCTGTACGGTGACCGCAACCCGATAGTGCTCTTCGCCCAGGATCTCGGCAGAGAGAGCGCGCGAAGTAGAGGCCAGCGGATCAACGGCCGGATAGATACCGAGCTCTGCGATGGAACGCGAGAGAACGGTAGTTGCGTCAAGGTGGGTAAAGGCGGTTGCCGGCGCCGGGTCGGTGAGGTCGTCTGCGGGAACGTAGATTGCCTGCACGGAGGTGATGGAGCCGGTGGTGGTTGAGGTAATGCGCTCCTGCAGGTCGCCCATCTCAGTGGAGAGCGTAGGCTGATAACCTACGGCAGAGGGCATGCGGCCCAGCAGAGCCGATACCTCAGAACCTGCCTGCGTAAAGCGGAAGATATTATCAATGAACAACAGAACGTCCTGACCCTGATCACGGAAGTACTCGGCAGCGGTGAGACCGGCCAGGCCAACCCGCAAACGGGCTCCCGGAGGCTCATTCATCTGGCCATATACCAGGCAGGTCTTTTGGATAACGCCGGATTCGGTCATCTCTTCATAGAGAGCCGTGCCCTCACGGGTGCGCTCGCCTACGCCGGAGAACACCGAGGTGCCGCCGTGCTCCTGTGCCAGGTTGTTGATGAGCTCCATGATGATAACGGTTTTGCCAACTCCGGCACCGCCGAAGAGGCCCGTTTTACCGCCCTTGATATACGGCTCAAGCAGGTCAACGACCTTGATGCCCGTCTCAAAGATCTCGGTGCTCGTGGTGAGCTCGTTAAACGCAGGTGCCGGACGATGGATGGGATAGTACTCTTCGATCTCGGGCATTTCTCCGCCATCGATCAGCTCGCCGGTGACGTTCCAGAGGCGGCCGAGTGTGTTGTTGCCTACCGGCATCATGATGGGGGCGCCGGTATCGACGACCTCAACACCTCTCTGCAAACCATCGGTAGAAGACATGGCCACGGTACGAACCTGATTACCGGGCAAGTGCAACTCCACCTCGAGCACCACATTGACATCCCCGATGGGCGTGGTGGTCTTAACGGTGAGTGCATTGTAGATAGCAGGAATGGCGTCTTCGGCAAATTCCACGTCAACAACCGGGCCAACGACCCTTACTATCGTTCCAATGTTCTTATCTGTTGCCATTTATTACTCCTTAGTGTTCGGGGATGGCACCCATGTGGGGACAATCCCCTGATTAAGCAACGCTCCCTAATCATTCCTCCAAAGCTGCTGCACCGCCGACAATCTCGGTAATCTCGGTAGTGATAGCACCTTGTCTTGCACGGTTATACACTCGGGTGAGTGTGGTGAGTATGTCACTCGCGTTATCGGTAGCGCTCTTCATGGCCTTACGACGAGCGCCCTGCTCTCCTGCTGCACTGTCGAGCAGTGCATGGAAGATACGCGTCTCAACATACGACGGAATGAGCTCTGCAAACACCAGCTCCGCTGATGGCTCGTAGTCAAAGTCGCCCATGAACCGGTCTTCTTCGGCAGAAGCATCCCGGTCACTTTCGTGCGCCTTTTCGTAAGCCCTCTTTTGGGCAGCGGCTACGGCCTTGTCGCTCTCGCTGGTATACACAGCGGTGTCACTCTCGGAGAAGACCTCCGTAAAGCAGTAGCTGTCAACAGGCAGGATCTGCTCGCTGGTAGAGACTTGCTCTGCAACGTTTTTAGTGTGATTGTAGAAAATCACCACCCGGTCGGCCTGACCGGTGGTATAGGCCTCGATGATATAGCTGGTGATCTCGCGGGCCTGTTCATACTTGGGGTCGGCACTCTGATCGCGGAACGACAGCACCACCGGAATCTTACGGAACTTGAAGTAAGGAAGACCCTTTTTGCCGCAGACCACCACATCGCAGGCGGTGCCTTCTGCTTTCATGCTTTGGATAAAGCGATCAGCAGCTCTCAGAACGCTGTAGTTAAAGCCGCCGGCCAGACCTCGATCTGACACAACGCAGATGACTACCGCGCGCTTGACCTCATCGTGAATCTGCAAAAGCGGCGAATGCGCTTCATTGGATCGCGCCGATATCTCCTCCAGCACCTCGAGCATGGCAGTAGAGTACGGGGTTGCTGCTAGAATACGGTCGGTTGCGCGGCGGATCTTTGCCGTAGCCACCATTTCCATGGTACGGGTGATCTGCTTGATGCTCTCAACCGAGTTAATGCGTTTTTTGATGTGCTTTAAGCTTGGCATACTTAGCTAGACCCTATTCGTCAACGGAAAACATCTCTTTGAAACTGGCAATAGCAAGCTTTAGTGACTCGATGATCTCGTCAGAAAGCTTTTTCTCCTCAGCAATGGCCTTGAGAAGGTCTGCTTTTGAAGCGCGCAGGTACTGCAGCAGTTCTGTTCTGAATCGCACCACGGTCTCGGTGGGTAGGTCATCAAGGAAGCCCTGGTTGCCGGAGAAGATCGCGGCAACCTGCTCTTCAACTGGCATGGGTGCATAGCGCCCCTGCTTGAGGAGCTCGGTCATGCGGGCACCGCGGTTAAGCTGGTTTTGCGTTGCCTTGTCGAGGTCAGACCCGAACTGGGCAAACGCCTGCAGCTCACGGTATGCTGCCAGGTCGAGACGGAGTGAACCGGCAACCTGCTTCATGGCCTTGATCTGGGCATCGCCACCTACGCGGGAGACCGAGATACCAACGCTGACCGCCGGGCGCTGCCCCTGGAAGAAGAGGTCGCTCACCAGGAATATCTGGCCGTCGGTAATGGAGATAACGTTGGTGGGGATATAAGCGGAGATATCGCCGGCTTGCGTCTCGATGACCGGCAGAGCCGTGATGGAACCGCTGCCGTTTTTCTCGGAAAGCTTAACGGCACGCTCAAGCAGGCGGCTGTGCAGATAAAAGACGTCGCCGGGATAGGCCTCGCGGCCTGGCGGACGACGAAGCGTCAGGCTCATCTGACGATAGGCAACAGCCTGCTTTGACAGGTCGTCATAGATACAGAGCACGTGGCGTCCCGGGTTTTCTTTGCTTGCGGGCTTGCCGTCTGCACCGTTGTAGATGAAGTACTCACCCATAGCAACGCCCGCCATGGGGGCGATGTACTGGAGCGGAGCCGTGTCCGAGGCCGAAGCGCTCACCACAATGGTGTACTCCATGGCTCCAAAACGCTCAAGGGTCTCCACCACACCGGCAACCGTTGAGGCCTTTTGTCCAATGGCCACATAGATACAGATGAGGTCTTTGCCCTTTGAGTTGATGATCGTATCAATGGCAATAGCGGTTTTACCGGTTTGGCGGTCACCAATGATGAGCTCGCGCTGTCCACGACCGATGGGGATCATCGAGTCAATGGCGAGAATACCGGTTTGCACCGGCTCATTGACGCCCTGGCGCTCAACCACGCCGGGAGCACGAAACTCCACCGGGCGGTAGCCTTCAGCCTCAATGGGACCCTTGCCGTCAATGGGCTCACCGAGCGGATTAACGACACGGCCCAGAAAATCCTTACCGCTGGGGACCTCTACGATGCGCCCCGTAGTGCGCACCTGGTCGTTTTCTTTAATTGCGGTGAGATCGCCGAGCAATACGGCGCCCACTTCATCTTCCTCAAGGTTTTGAGCCAAGCCATACACCAGCTTGTTGCCCTCACCAACGAACTCCAGGAGTTCGCCGGCCATGGCGCCCTTGAGGCCGTCGATGCGCGCAATACCGTCGCCGACTTGACTGACGATACCTACTTCGCGCGATTCAACGCTGGTATTGATGGCGTCAAGTTGCCTGCGCAGCACGGCATCGATGCTGCTAGCGGTTATCTCCGCCATAGTTCACCTCCGTCGTGAGCAAGTCCCACTTGCTCAACATATCTCTCGACGAGCACGCCGGGGGGCGTCTCGCCATTCCTACATAACACTGGCCTTGGAAAGCACGTGACGGGCGCTCTCTAATTGCGAGGTAACGCTTGCGTCAATGCGCTTGCCATGGGCCATAAGTACTATTCCGCCGATAAGGTCGGGATCTACATACTCGCGGAGCAATACCCCGCATCCCAGTTGGGCAGAATACTTGCTGATTATCTGCTGGCGGAGCTCATCGTCTAAGGACACCGCCGTGGTAACCTCAATGAAAATCGCATTCAGGGCCTCTTCGGCCAGGGTGTTAAAGGTCTCGCGGGCGCGGGACAGCACACCAAGATCTTCGCGCTCTACCATCACGTTAAAGGTTGCCAGAAGCTCCGGCGCATAACCGGTAAACAACTCGGTTACCAGGGCCTTTTTGGCCTCGAGGGGGATGGTCTTGTCTTTGAGCGCCTTGCGCAACTCAAGTGAGCCGCGTACCGCTTTTACCAAGTCGTCAAACTCACCGGCAACGGCAAAAACGTTGTCGGAGACCTTGCACGCCTCAAGCAGCACCTCGGCGTATACCAATGCTTTGGCTCTCAGCTGTATGCTATTAGTTCTCATTAAAGCTTCCTGCCTCGGCAATGTATCGCTCAATGATGCGCTTGTGCTCCGCAGTGGAGAGGTCGGTGCCAATGACCTTTCTGGCTACCGAGATCGTCATATCAGCTGCAGTTGCCTGCAACTCGGCAATGGCGACCTTCTTCTCGTTTTCAATAGCATGACGGGCCTTGGCGATGATGATCTCAGCCTCGTTTTGTGCGCTTGCCGTGATTTCTGCCTTGACGCACTCAGCGGACTGTTTGGCAGCGGCGATGATCTCAGAAGCCTCTTTTTTGGCCTGCGTCAGCGCAGCCTTGTGCTCCTCGAGCAGTCGCTCGCTCTCCTGCCGTGCCTCTTCTGACTTCTCCAGAGACTCTTTGATCTTTGCCGCGCGCTTGTCGATCATGCCAATGAAGGCCGGCCAGGCAAACTTTGCCAGAACCGCCCAGAGCACGATAAAACCAATGAGCATCGGAATGAACTCTCCCAGCTTGGGGATGAGCAGGCCGATTCCCACAGCGCCTCCTTCGGCTTCCTCGGCGGCAAAAGCCAGCGTGGTGGGCAGAGCAAACGAGACCGCTACTAACGAAGCGCTCAGCTTTGCCGCAAAACGTATTTTTTGTTTCATGTACTTACCTCCGACAGGGCCGCATGCACAATGACCATTGATCTGAGCGATCAACTAGGCCATAGCAATAAAGGCAAGTACGAAGCCAAGCAGAGCCAGTGCTTCTGCCATAGCCGCTGTCATGATAAAGATGGTGAATATCCTGCCGTACATCTCAGGCTGTCGGGCGATTGCCTGCGTAGTTCCAAGACCTGCCAGGCCTACACCGATACCACCGCCGATGGCTGCCAGGCCAAAGCCGATAGCACCCAAACCAATACCGCTAAGAATCACAATTCCTCCTTACATCGTGCCGAGCTTGCTCGACGTTGTTACCTGTATAAAACCGGTCTGTGCCGGCCTGATACCTTAAAACCGTGCTCCGTGCTAAAAATCCGTGCAAAAATTCCTGCCAATCATCCGTGCGCTACGCACCGATGCCGTGCACACGTACTAATGCTCCATAGTTGCCAGCATGACGTACACACTGGAAAGTAAGGTAAAGATAAATGCCTGTATTACCGCCACGAAGAGTTCCATGGCATAGAGAACCGCAAGCAGGATGAGCCAGAGAACGCCCACGCCGCCCAGACCCAGAACATCGGCACTGAATGTCTGGATAAACGGAGTAATGAACAATGTGGTGAGTATTGCCAGCGTGCCAAGCAGGATATGCCCGGCAAACATATTGGCAAAAAGACGGACGGAGAGCGTGAGCAGCCTGAGCAGCATGGAGGCAAACTCCAAAAGCCACACAAAGGCGGCGAGCGGAACCGGCTTTACCCCGTGCGGGGCAAAGGACAGGATGTAGCGTCCCAGCCCATGATGCTTAATGCCGTAGAAGGTAAAGTAGACAAACGAGATAATCGTAAGGGCCACCGTGGTGCCCATGGTGCCGGTTGCAGCTTTTGAACCGGGGATAATGCCGATGAGGTTGGAGATAAGGATGAAGATAAAGATGGAGAGAAGAAAGGGGATGTGCTTTTTTGCCGCAGGGCCTAAAACGCCGTAGCCGATCTCGTTTTTGGTGAAGTCTACGAAAAACTCAATCACGCCGACAAAACGATTCCTGGGCACCAGGCTCAGTTGCTTTCTAGCCACAAAGACAACGAGCACTACCAGTGCCAGGATAAGAATAATAAAAGGAGTGTACGTGGTAAAGGGGCCCCAGAGTTCCTGACCTGCCAAAGTACTGAGGAGATGGGTTATCTCTCTCGGCAAATCTTCGAACGGATTCATATAAGGCACCCTCCTCTGAGCAACTTACGGTCAACAAACAAACTGCTGAAATCTACAAAACTTCTACGAACGAGCCAGAAAACGGGGCTCACTGTCGCATGAGTTTAACAGTATATACGCCCATTGCAAGCATAAAAACTACTATAGCACTAATTGCGAACGGTAAAAGGTATTCTCTGGCAAATAAAAAGCAAAAGGTCAATTCTATGGCCATAATAAGAAAGGAGATTAAGGTAGCGACCATTGCGGTGGCAATGCTTGCGGCGCCGTCCTTTTTCAAGCGCTCCTTTATTCGTGCGCGCGCAACAACGAAGGGGACGGCTCCGATGAGGCCTCCCACGACTCCTACGGCTATGGCTATTACCAGATACACAGGTTCACAATTCAGGGTAGAGCGGATGGGCGGCTATGAGTTCTTGCACTGCGGTGGCAACTTCCTGTTTGGCAGCCTCGTCGTCGCGCCCGTAAATCGCCCGTGCGATGAGCTGGCCTACCAGCAGGGAGTCCTTCTCGTCAAAGCCCCGGGTGGTCATGGCCGGAGTACCAACGCGGATACCGGAAGTCACCGCCGGAGGTAATTTGTCAAATGGTATAGCATTTTTATTGGCCGTGATACCGAGGCTCTCCAGGAGCTCTTCGGCCTCTTTGCCGGTGATGCCCGCGCTGGAAAGATCCACCAGGCACAGATGATTGTCGGTGCCACCACTTACCAGACGCAGACCACCCTCAACCAGACCCTGGCCCATGGCTTTGGCATTCTTGACTATCTGTGCGGCATAAACACGATACTCCGGAGTGAGGGCCTCGGCAAACGCCACGGCCTTGGCCGCGATGACGTGCATGAGAGGGCCGCCCTGCGTGCCGGGGAAGATGGCCTTATTGATCTTTGCGGCGAGGGTCTCGTCGTTGGTCAGCAAAAAGCCGCCGCGAGGCCCGCGCAGGGTCTTATGGGTTGTGGAGGTGCAGATGTCCGCATACGGAAAAGCGCTGGGATGTACGCCGGCAGCGATGAGCCCGCTGATGTGGGCAATGTCGGCCATGAGATAGGCACCCACCTCGCGGGCAATGCGGCCAAATCGTTCAAAGTCAAGAAAACGCGGGTAGGCGCTGGCCCCGACGATGATCATCTTGGGCCGGGTCTCTTTGGCGATGCGCTCGACCTCGTCCATGTTGATGGTCTCGGTTTCGGGGTCAAGCCCGTAGGAGATCATGTTGTAGAGAATGCCGGAGAAGTTCACCGGACTGCCGTGCGAGAGATGACCACCGTGCGCCAGGCTCATGCCGAGCACCGTGTCTCCCGGTTTTATGCAGGCCAGATAGGCGGCAATGTTGGCGTTGACTCCACTGTGGGCCTGCACGTTGGCATACTTGCAGTTGAAGAGTTCGCAGATGCGCTCTATGGCAAGGGTCTCCACTTGGTCAACAACGTGACAGCCGCCGTAGTAGCGCTTGCCGGGAAGCCCCTCGGCATATTTATTGGAGAGCACGCTTCCCATTGCCTCCATCACTGCCGGCGAGATGAAGTTCTCTGAGGCAATGAGCTCAATACAATTGCGCTGACGCTCCAGCTCGCCGGAGACAAGCTGGTAGATTGCAGGATCGGTGTTAAGAAGAGCGGTTGTTTCCATGTAAAAGCCTTTCGGGTTAGTGGGTGCCTTGTGGTAGTCTAAAAAAGCTCCCGTATCTCTTGTTTTGTCTCGCGGCACTTAGCCGCCGGAACTCTGACGCAGGCCCGCCAAAAAAGACGTTCCTGTCATTTGTTTGCCGCCGTCCGGTTTGAGCAAGCCAATCTCCAGCGCTCCGTCTGCACACTCATAATACAGAGTTTTGTTATGGCGCTCTTTTGCCGGACAGGCTTCGAGCACCATGATCCGTTTGCCCAGGATCGTTGTGCGCGAGCGAGCATGGTGCGTACTGGCTCGTACTCGATTGTAATTCTCTAAAACCGTGAGCGCCGGGTCAAGGTCGATGCTGCCTTTTTGCACCTTGTCGGCATAGGTCGCCAGCCGGTTGTCCTGGCTGATCCACGCCAGCTCTCCGGAGGTGATGGCCTCAAGGTTTTGCGTGAGCAGCTCCGCGCCCATTGTCCCCATCTCTACAATCAGCTGCTGGTAGTTCTTGCCTTGCGTTGAGGTAGCTGCCTGCAGGCAATAGGGACCCACATCAAGCTCGGTCTCCATGCGCATGAGGGTGATGCCCGTTTGCTCGTCGCCGGCCAGGAGCGCCCGCTGAATCGGCGCGGCGCCGCGCCAGCGCGGCAGCAACGAAGCGTGTACATTGATGCTGCCAAACGTGGGAAGGTCAATAACCTCGGAGGGGAGGAGCATACCATAAGCAACCACCACAATGAGGTCGGGGGCGCTGCGCTTGAGGTCTGCCAGTATCGTGGCATCCACAACGCGGTTGCCCTCTTTATTGAACAGGGGCGCGCCATCGTTGAGATTCTGGTAGAAACTCCGGGGCGTGTAGCAGGTGATTCCCAGCTCTGTTGCACGTGCCTTAACGAGCGAAGGCATCTTTTGTTTGCCCCGATGTGAGACCGCATCCGGCCTGGTAAAGATGGCCGTGATGTTGTGCTCGGCTGCCAGCGCATCAAGCGTTGGCAGCGCAAAGGTCGGGGTTCCCATAAAGACGATGTTCACGCGCTTTTCTCCTGTTGTTCCAAGGAGGTCTCTCCGGGTTGTGCCCCGGCAGCTTTTGCCTGTTCAAATTCTTTGAGCTTTATCGAGCGTGTGATAGCATCAAGATGCTCAAACATCGTAACGCCTTCAAGATGGTCTATCTCGTGCTGCAGGGCGCGGGCGTCAAAGCCCTCGGCCGTAATCTTGATGTCAGCGCCCTCAAGATCCATTGCGTCAATTTCGATATACGTTGGTCTTTCGATCTCTATGGTGATGCCGGGAATAGACAGACAGCCTTCGTCGGCACACTCGGTTTGTTCTCCGAACTTGCTGATGCGCGGATTAAGGATGAAGATCGGGTTTTGCTCCCGCTCTTCGTCTTCGTCGTGTACGCTGGTGTCTAAAACGATGATCTGTTTTGACACTCCCACCTGGGGGGCAGCCAGACCGCAGCCATCGTACTTGTACATGACTTTTGCCATCTTTTTTGCGAGCTTTGCCATCTGGGGAAGCTCCTCAAGGGTGATGGGCTCACATTTTTTTCGCAATACCTGATCGGGTGAAAGGATGATCTTCATGGTGCATTCTGTCTCTGGGTTATACGTTGGCTACTCTGTGCTGTTACAGAGCAAGCAACTCATCCAGTTGGCGAATGACCAACTCAACCAAAAACAACTGCATGGGCTTGATCTGCGGATTACCCTTTAGCCCGTCATAGGCTTCCAGCGCTTTGTAGTAGCGCTCCTTGTCGTTTACGTCAAAGATCACCGGCGGGTATTCGGCTTGTGCCAGCATGGTATTGATGATGATGCGACCTACCCTGCCGTTGCCGTCGCAAAACGGATGGATCTTTTCGAGGCGAAGGTGAAAAAAGGCAATGGTCTCAATGGGGTGCTCGTCTTCCGGGGCGGAAATCCGCTCGGCAAGCTGCACCATCTTATAGGGGACCTTTTCGTACGAAGTGGGGCGGTGTCCCCGGATCATCATGTTGTAAGTGCGGTATTCGCCGCCGAGCGATCTGTGCGCAATGAGCATCTTGTTGTGAAGCTTGCGGATCTCGTGCTCGGTGATGCGCGTACGGTAATTGACGTATTCACGACTCTGCAGGATTGCATCACGATAACCCACCACATCAAGATGGTCGGACAGTGACTTGCCCGGGATCACTACGTCGTTGGAGAGTATCTCTTCCATCTCGCGCTGCGTGAGAAGGTTGCCCTCAATGGCCAGCGAGTTAAAGATCTCAGCATAGAAAAAACGCTCCTGATAGGCATCATAGATATCGGGAGCGAACGTTTTTTGTGCTAGCTGGGCCTTTTTCTTGTCGGCCTCTAGAATAAGTAAATCAAGTTCCTCGCTCATCAGAATTCTCCTTTCGCCCAAAAAGGGATGTCAAGGTCGGAGGCGCTGGTGCCAGTACTCCGAAAAGTCCACGTTATTCAAACCATTGTACAGGCTCTCGTGCGAAGCGGGATACGACAAAACGAAAAATATCTGCAAAAACACCAACTCTGCAAGAAAGCGAGATATCTGCCGGGCAACGGAGCATCAGCGCGTTGCCCGGCAAAGGTGAGGGAGGGTTATTGTTTCTTGTAAACCGCTGGTGCCTCGAGGTCTCCGAGAGTGATTTTCATTTCCATGGTGTCGCTGGTGAGCGAGGTAAAGGTATACATAAAGTCTATACCACTGGCGGTATAGTTAATGGCATACGCATCCCCGTTAGTGCTCTCCTCGAGTTTGAGGCCGATGTTTTTGATTTGCCAACTAAAGTCCAGGTTTCCGGAAGAGACCACGACGTTGTTAGCGGTTACCTTGACAACCTCTCCGTCGGCGTCACAGATCCAGGTGCCCACCAGCCACGAAGGCGGGTTCATTTCTCCGGAGGTATTGATATTGCCCGACGAATCCTCTGTGCCGGCAGGAGTATCCGAGGTGTTGCTGCTATCAGAATTGTTGCCCGAGGGGTTGCTCCCGTTGCATGCAGCCAGGAGGGTCAGGGACAGGGCCAGCATCAGTGCGATTACCAGAATCTTTTTCATCGTTTATCCACCTTTTCTCAATAGTAATTCTTCTCACCTTTGGAGATACATCCACCAAACCATTTTACCAGACAAAAGGGGACGTACCTTATGTCTTGTTGGTGTGACAGGGGGACGGGGCTGGTGTCCCATTCTTGCGATTTCCGGCGCTGCTGCGAGCGGAGCCATATTGGCACCCCCGCCCCGTCCCCCCGTCCCCCGACATCCCTCACATCAGGTCTGCGATGAGCAGGGCAAGCTCGCCGGCAGCATGAATGGTGTTTTCGAGAACTTCCTGGTGGGTGAGCTTATGTGCTCCAATCCCTGCCGCCATGTTGGTGATGACCGAAATACCCACAACGTCAATATCGAGTCGACTTGCCGCGGTCACCTCGTGCACCGTGGACATACCCACCGCATCAGCACCCCAATGCCTGAAGGCCCTGATCTCGGCCGGAGTCTCAAACATCGCCCCCTTAACGCCCAGGTACACGCCTTCGTGCACCCTGAAACTCTCGTAGCTCTTTTTCTTGAGCATCTCCCGATATCTGGCTGTATAGGCAAAGGTCATATCAAGATTGGATCCGCCAAAATCCGCTGCTTCATTAAAAGTGAGGAGGGACTCTCCGGTAAAGTTGAGGTGATCTTTGATGATCATCAGGTCTCCGGTTGCGTAACTTTCGTTAATCGCACCGGCAGCATTGGTGAATATGGCCAGCCGCGCGCCGCCGCAAAGCTCGTTGGCAATAAGGAACGGCAGTACCTGCGTGAGCGGGTCATGGCCTTCATAACCGTGAATGCGCCCGTCAAGCACGGCAACCTTGGGGCCATCGGCTCCTCCATAGTGACCGATTACCAAGCGGCCTGCGTGACCAACAACGCGAGATGCCCGCAAATGCGGGATGTCGCCGTAACTCATTTCAAAGACCCGGGGAAAGACCGACTCCACGAGTATGCCAAGCCCGGAACCGGTAGTGAGAATGATCTCAGGCAAGCGATCTGCCTGGCTGTCAACAGCCTGCCATGCAGCTCGCACTACTTCTACGGCTTCGTTGATGCGTTGTTGTACCGGCAACATAGTGTTTCCTTACTCCCGTCAGCCAACTGGTAACCGGCGATTATTCCCAGGCGGCTCGTCCTTTGAGGGCTCGCTCACCGATGTCGCGACGATACGTCTTGCCCTCAAAGTCAATCAGGTCCACCGCCCGGTACGCCTGCTCACGGGCTGCCTCAAACGTGCTGCCCAGAGCGGTTACGTTGAGCACTCTCCCGCCGTTGGTAAACACCTCGCCGTTGGCATCACGGTGGGTGCCTGCGTGATAAACGGTGACTGCTTCAAGCGCTTCTGCCTCTTCGATGCCCCTTATCAGCTTGCCTTTTTCGTAGCTCTCCGGATATCCCGCACTTGCCAGCACAACGCTCACCGCCCAGTCCTGCTTCCACTCAAGATCGATTTTGTTGAGTTTACCCTGCGAACAAGCAAGCATTACCGCCACCAGATCGGTCTCAAGCAAAGGCAGCACAACCTGTGTCTCGGGGTCGCCAAAGCGGGCATTAAACTCCAGCACCCGGGGGCCCGTGGGGGTAAGCATAAAGCCGCCATACAATACACCCTTGTAGTCAATGCCCTCGCTTACCAGCGCATCAACGGTCTTCTGCATCAAAAGTATCATCTCTTTGTGCTCAAGCTCAGTTACGATTGGAACCGGAGAATACACCCCCATGCCGCCGGTGTTGGGGCCCTTGTCCCCTTCCAGGGCACGCTTGTGATCCTGGGCTTCCACCATGGGAATCATATGAACGCCGTCAACAAAGGCTAAAAGCGAGCACTCCGGCCCGGTCATGTATTCTTCAATCACCACTTTTGCGCCGGCACTGCCGAAACGACCGGCAAAACACTCGGATACCGCCTGAGCAGCCTGCTCATCGGTCTCGGCCACCGTAACACCCTTGCCCGCTGCCAGGCCGTCTGCCTTTACAACGATGGGAGCCGGATGGCGCTTGAGATAGTCGAGTGCGGCATCGGCCGTCTCAAACACGGCGTACTCTGCCGTAGGTATCTGATACTTAAACATAAGGTCTTTAGAAAACTGCTTGGAGCCTTCAATAAGCGCTCCGGCTGCAATCGGGCCAAAGCAGTCGATGCCTGCCGCACGCACCTTGTCCGCAACGCCGGCCACCAGCGGTGCCTCCGGGCCGACAACCACGAGCCCTACACCGTGAGCGCGCGCAAAGGAAACAACCGCCTCGCCATCCATCATGTCGAGCACAACATTGACAGCGCCCGGAGCACTCCCCCCATTGCCCGGAGCCACAAAGATCGTCTCAGACAACGGTGAGCGCGCCAAAGAGCAGACGATTGCATGCTCGCGTCCGCCGCTTCCCAATACCAGGATGTTCATGTTGTCTCCGTCCCTTACCTCTTGCCTAGTGTTTTCGACCATCAACTTACCAGTACCCCTTCCATAATAGCGACAAATTGCGCACTGACCAGAAGAAATAATATACTTATAGACCGGATTGCTTCACCGCTGCCTTTCTTAGGGCGTTGAAGGGTGAAGTGTTTTAGTTTCTGATTCTCTTGCGTCCCTCAAGTGTAGGCTGAATGGAGAAGTGCATGAATACCTTACAAAACTCTCGCAAAAAGCCCCTGCTCTTAACGCGGCTGCTGGCATTGTTGCTGGCGATTCTTCTGGCAACTTCGAGCCTGTCTTCCTGCATCTTTTTTCAGGACAGGCAAAACTCCGGATCCTTTGATCTGTCAAATCTGCCTGAAACCCTCACCTTTGCGAGTACGGACGATTTGGTTACGGGTCTTGATGCTATTCAGGTCATGGCCAAGGGCATTAACTCCGACACCGGCTACTACTTTGATCTGGACGAGTTTGTAGCAGGA
Source organism: Coriobacteriales bacterium (assembly GCA_031274985.1). Lineage (GTDB taxonomy): Bacteria > Actinomycetota > Coriobacteriia > Coriobacteriales > UBA8131 > WQXH01. The sequence goes on from JAISPK010000113.1 coordinate 14,855, forward strand.
AAAAACACCATGATCCATGCAGCGTTCTCCCGCCCTGTGGAGGTCAAGCAGGATGGAAGCATGCAGCTCTCTATCTATTTTGACGGCAAGCTGATGATCGATCTGCTGCCCGCCACGTTTGGGTCGGCGTCTTCAACGTTCTTTGTTCCCCGCAACGTAAGCGATGTGAGCAACTGGCCGGCAGGACAATACGTACTCGTATTCTCCTACGGCGAGAGCAAGGCAATCAGGGTCTTTACCATGCAAAAAGCCCGAAACATCAAGGTGCTGGCTGTGCCGGTCATCGCCAATTATGGAGACCGGGTCGCGTCTTGTGAGGGGGAATGGAAAACGGCAATTCAGTTTACCCGTGATTGCTACCCCCTCGCAAACGATGGAATCGAATACATCCTCGGCAATGAGCTGGATCTTTCGGGCAAGATGTACAACCTCAAAACTGAAGAGGGCCGCTATCGCGTGTGGCGGGCGCTGGCAAATCTTCAGACCCCTGGCAACGACTATGAATTGATACTGGGCTTTGTGCGCTATCGCCAGGGCGAAGACGGCACGTATCAGGGCTATACCTGCGGAGCACCTGCTTCGATCATCACGGAAAGCGACGGCGACATGCAGCCCACCGTAGCCCATGAGATAGCGCATTGCTACTTTGTTGGCGACGAGTATCCGGGTGGTTCGATCAACAACTCGGTGAATCCTCCTCCCTATGGAATGCAGGGCAGAGACTTTAACGACCCCACCAACAATGCTGCCGGGTCTAAAAAGGCGGTTCTCAGCGCCCTGGATTTTGGCAGTGCCAACTCAGGCTCAATCGTTCACTCTGAGCAGATCCCCGCAAATGTCACTTCTATGAGAATCCTTAACAAGGTCGGAAGCTTTATGGGCTCAGGGAGCAATAATCCGGATGACTACTGGATTACCTCGGACATCTGGTCGCAGCTGTTCAAGGCCTATGTGACCGGCGGTGTCTCGCGCCAGGGGGCTTATTCCGAGTTGACCGGAGAAAACACCGGCAACACCGGCGGCGGCACAACCAACAGTAGTAACAGTTACGGCATCTTTTGTCCCAACTGCTATAACGAGCTTAACAAGGATACCTGCGAGTTTTACGGATACTGCAGCCGCTGTGACAATTACACGCAATTCCGAGTAGAAGACGGCTATTTTAAATGCAGTGTATGCAAGACTAAATACGAAGCAACGACGAGTAACGTCTGGATCAAATGCCTCTTTTGCGACCACGAGTTCATGTTCATGCAGGCTCTGAGCAATGCTCAGCAGAAAATCGAGCAGAACTCTCTGGTGCAGGCGCAGCCGGAGCTGATTCGGGTGCTCGATATCATCGGACGCCTCTCCGAGTCCGGAGACTTCAAAGCAGATCCCTGGTATAGCTACGAAGCGCCCGACTATTCGCTCTCGCCAGGGCGCGTTGGTTCGTATACCGTGGTGATGGAGGACGCAAAAGGGGTACCGCTTGCTACCCATAACTTTGATGTGTCGTTCTACACCCTGAGTAACCCTCCGGAAAAAACAGAGTTTGCGCCGGTTGATATCACGGTGCGCTTTCCGGAGAATGTGGCAACAATCAAGATCATGAAGGGCATGAAGGTTGTCTACTCGATGCCGGTGAGCGCCAACGCTCCTGAGGTGGCGTTTGTGGGCATCGAAGAAAACCAGCTGTTCAGCGGCACCGCTGAGATCAGCTGGACAGGAAGCGATGCAGACGGTGACACGCTCTATTACGAGCTCTGGTATTGCTACGGCGACGACGAGTATCTCAGTCTCGCGGCAGATATCACCGAGACCAGTTATCTGGTGGACTTTGACAGTTTGCCCGGCACCCAGAAAGGTTACTTCTATCTCTACGCAACCGATGGGGTGAATACCGCGGAAACCTACACCAACTGGATACAGGTGGACTTCCGGCCGCCGGAGATCATCACCACACAAACCGAGATAACCGAATACCGGATCACCGACGAGATCTATCTGAGCGTTGACATCTACGACGCGCAGGATGGCTGGCTCTACAGCGACGAGGTTGTTTGGACGCTCGACAACCGGGAGTTCATGACGGGGAGCATACTGTGGGTCTACCCCTACGAGCTGACCCCCGGTGAGCATACGTTTACGCTTACTGCCACTAATTCGCATGGCAAAACAGCAACAAAGGACTTTAGCTTCAGGGTGCTCGATGATGAGAGTGCCCTGCCAAACGACTGGTCTCGCCAGGACATAAAGCAGGCGCTCTCAAACGGCTTTATTGCCCCGCTGTACGAGATTGATGCCGCAATTACGCGCGGACAGTTTGCGAATCTTGCCTCCACCCTCTATTGGACGTTGTGGCACGAAGGCATGCTCTATCCCCCATACGAAGAAGGCGTGGTGACCGATTGTGGCGGCGACGACTACAACCAGTTTCTCATGGTTAAGCTAGGGCTGATGGAGGCGCCCGGCGGCAGATTCAATCCCAATGGCAATCTCACCGAGGAAGAGGCAGCAGTGATTCTCTATCGCATCTGCATCTTTGCCCTGACAGAAGGCAAGTATGCAGGAACTCCCGTGAGCGAGATGATCGATGCCTACCTGTTTGCGGGAGTGATGGACGAGTCCGGAGACAATGTCTACAACGCTGAGGAGAATATCACCTGCAGGCTCGCCCTGGTACGCTGCAATCGCCTGTATCAATTTCTCTTTGCGGACGCTTGATGCACCAGGACAGGAGAAGCCGGCCCAAGCGTCTTTAGCTCTTCATTCTCTCAACTATGGCTTCCGGGGAGAGATAGTGGATGCTCTGCGAGGGCAGGGCGGAGAGAAACTGCTTGCCGTATGACTTGGTTACCAGGCGTGCGTCAGCCAACAGCAAAAAGCCGGAATCACTCTTTGAGCGGATCAAGCGGCCGGCAGCCTGCTTGAGGCTGATGACGGCTTCGGGCAGCACATAGCGACTCCATGCTCCCCTCTCGCGCCTCTCCCGCTCTTTTTGGAGCGGGTCGTTAGGGCGGCCAAAGGGCAGCTTGGGGATAATCACGCACCTGAGCGT
>JAISPK010000123.1 GCA_031274985.1 Coriobacteriales bacterium
CTGTTTTGCCGGCACCGGTCTCACCGGTGAGAACGATGAGCCCGCGCCCGAGCTCCAGCTCGGCGGCAGCTATGAGAGCCAGATTGCGTACTCTCAGTTCAGCGAGCATGGCTCCCCCCGGCCAGAGAACGTGCGATGCGCGTATAGAAGTCCGGTGTGTCGTACCGCAGAAAGACCATGTCACGCTCGGCTTTGGTGATTGCCACCGAGCTGATGAACGTGTCGCTCTCATCGGAATTCAAGGGCTGCCCGTCTATAAAAAGCAGCGGATGCTGGTCGGTATGCTCTTGCACCGAAAGACGGATGATATCACTGGGGGCAGACACCAGGGCCGCAGCACTAAAGCCAAGCCCGGAAACCGGAACAATGCAGAGTCCCTGATTGTCCGGGGTTAGCAGAGGGCCGCCTGCAGAATGTGCGTACGCCGTGGAACCGGTTGCCGTGGCAACGATGACCCCGTCGCCGCGCGGCGAGGGAAGGGGGTAGCCATTAACGGAGATATCCACCACAATGACTTTGCCCAGGAGGCTTCTGCCCAAAAGAACCTCATTGAGGGCTGTGTGGGTTGCGGTGCTTCCGTCGCTGAAGAGTGCTTCTGCCTTGAGCACCACCCGACAATCCTCGTGCAACTCGCCGGCCAGGAATGCCTCAAGGGCGGGAAACAGCGCCTTTGCCGAGGCGCCGGACAAAAAGCCCAGGTTGCCAAAATTAATACCCAGCAGAGGAACCTGGGCGGCATAGGCAAGTCGTGTTGCCCTCAGGATGGTTCCGTCTCCACCCAGCGCACATACCAGCGAGATGTCTCTGGTTTGCTCCGTGAGCTTGGTGAACTCACAAGAATCGATGAGCAGATGGTCGGTGTTTACCGCCACGGATTCAACACCCTGTGCAGCCAACCATTGCTCTGCGAGAGCTCGCTGCTCATTTGCAGTGGCCAGATGAGGATGAACGCAAAAGGCTATTTGCATAGTAGCTCCTTGTGTGCTCGAGTCACAACTTCTTCTACATCAATGGTAGCAGTTGGGCCGCACTTTGCAGCCCAGATCCAGAACTCCACATTGCCTTTTGGGCCGAGAAGATGCGAAAAGCTCATCTGCCGGAGAACCAGACCCTGCTTTTGGTACGCTTCGCCCACTCTTTGCAACGCTTGTATGTGTAGATCCGAACGGTTGACCACGCCCTTGCTCACCAGATCCTTCGGCAGCTCAAACTGCGGCTTGACCAGCGTGAGGCAGTTTCCCTCCTCGTGCACAAACGCGGCCAGCGGCCCTGCCAGTTTGGCCAGAGAAGTGAAGCTCAGGTCAGCAACCAACAGATCAAAGGATCCTCCGAGGCTTTCCGGGCTGACCCGGGCGATATTGGTGCGCTCAAAGAGCGCTACCCGGCTGTCCTGGCGCAGTTGCCAATCAAATTGCCCGTATCCCACATCCACGGCCACTACCTGAGTCGCGCCCCGCTTGAGCAGGCAATCGGTAAAACCGCCGCTCGAAGCACCGGCGTCCAGGCACCTCAGTCCGGCAGGATCAAAGGCAAAATCGTCAAGGGCTCCTTCGAGTTTCAAACCACCCCGTGAGACATATTTTTTACTCTCGCTCACCTCAAGGAGTGCGTCTGCTGCAACCAGCTCACCTGCCTGGGTCGCCAGGGCTCCGTTTACACTCACCCGGGCAGCCAAAATCAAACGCTCAGCCTCGTTGGAAGTCTGGGCAAAACCCCTCGCCACCAGGAGATTCTTAAGTTGTTCTCGGTGTTTCATTGAGTCGGGCCAGGATCTGTTGGGCAATATCCGGGGCCGTCAGTCCCAACTCCTGCAAGAGAGCCGAGGGGGCACCGTGTTCGATAAACGCGTCAGGCAGTCCAAAGGTCTGAACCAGCGGAGTGAGTTGTAAGTTCACCAGTTCCTCAAGAACAGCTGAACCAAAACCTCCCATGGCACTTCCGTTTTCCAGGGTGACGATATGCCCGGTTGCTGCAGCCCTTTGCACCATCTCGCAATCAAGCGGTTTGACCCAGAGCATGTCGGCAACGCTCGCCTGGACGCCCTGCGCAGAAAGGATGTTTGCGCACTCAAGGGCTACCGGCACCATGTTGCCCACTGCCAGCAAGGCAAGATCATTGCCGCTGCGTAGCATCCGCGCTTTTCCAACGGGGAGTGTATCGGTAGCGGCAGCATCAGCGGCAGCGACAGCATCAGCGGCATCAGCAGCTCCGGCATCGCTGCCGGCATCTGCTGCAAGATCCTCTTGCCCGGTGTCTCTCGCCGCGTAGTACTCAGCCAGGGCAGCTTCAGAAGGAGCCTCGCCACGGGGATATCGAATAGCTGTTGGGCCATCATCAATGCTCAGCGCAGTATGGAGTGCGCGCTTAAGATCAGCGGCGGTATACGGCGCAATGATGCGCAAGTTGGGAATACAGCGCAGGTAGGCAAGATCGAGCACGCCCTGATGGGTGGAACCGTCCTCCCCTACCAGTCCGGCGCGGTCCACGCAGAAGACCACCGGCAATTTTTGCAACGCCACATCAATGACCACCTGATCATAGGCGCGCTGCAAAAAGGTGGAATAGATGGCCGCTATGGGCCGCTTGCCGCCAAGGGCCAGTCCGGCTGCCAGGGCAACCGCGTGTTCTTCGGCAATACCCACATCGATAAAGCGCCCGGGAAAGCTCTCTTTAAACGCCACCAGCCCGGTGCCGGAAGTCATGCCGGCCGTAATGGCTACCACGTCTTCGTTTTGCGCGGCTTCTTGCAAAAGAGCCGTTCCGAAGACCTCGGTATAGGAGGGAGCTGCGGCGGCGTTTTTGATCACCATACCCGTGCGAGGGTCAAAAGAGCCCACACCGTGGAACAGCTCGGGCATTGCTTCGGCCGGGGTGAACCCACGACCTTTCTTGGTGACCGCATGAATCAAAACCGGGCCATCAATGACTCTGGCTGCCTCCAGAGCTTCCTCGAGTCTGCCGAGGTTGTGCCCATCTATCGGGCCGATATATTTGATGCCCATGTCCTCAAAGAACATCCCCGGCACCACCAGTTTCTTGACAGAACTCTTGGCAGCCTCGCCGGCATTAACGAGCGCGCGCCCGACCCTTCCGGTGCGCTCAAGGCCGCCTTCTACGGTGTCGCGGGTTAAAATGTACGGCTTGCTCATGCGGACTTTTCCGAGGTAGAGCGAGAGTGCGCCGACGTTTTTTGAGATGCTCATCTCGTTGTCATTGAGCACCATGATGATCTTCTTACGGTCCTGACCGATCTGGTTTAAAGCTTCAAAGGCAAGACCTCCCGAAAGCGAGGCATCTCCGATGAGGGCCACGATGTGTTCATGCCTGCCGCTTAAGTCGCGGGCCGTTGCCAGACCACAGGCAATAGAAAGCGAGTCGGAGGCATGGCCGGCATCGTGGGCGTCAAAGAGAGACTCATCGCGCTTGGGAAAACCGCTCACTCCCCCTTTTTGCCGCAGGGTATCAAAGTTGCTATTGCGGCCGGTAATGATCTTATGGGCATACGATTGATGCCCCACATCAAATACCAGACGGTCTGAAGAAAAGTCAAAGACTCGGTGCAGGGCAATGATTATCTCAACGGCTCCCAATGACGAGGCAAGATGCCCGCCCGTTTTTGCGGTGACCGCAATCATCCGCTCACGGATCTGCGTTGCCAATGCGGCAAGCTCGCTGGGAGAAAGCGCCCGGAGGTCATCCGGTCTTTCAATGTCGTGTAAAAGGTCCGTTGTCATGCTTACTACTCGCCGTTGCTTTCTTATTGGTCGTCTTCGTCTTCTTCGCTGTCGTCGTCGTCGTCATCTTCTGTGGCATCGTCGTCATCGTCGTCATCAACATCGTCTTCGGCTCTGCTTATCGGAGCAACGGTAGTAGCTCCGCTAAAGGCCACTTCGGGATGCTCGGCAATCGATTCCAATTCTTCTGCGGTAAAGTCAGTTTCTTCCAACCGCTCAACGCAGCGGGCACCAATAGAAAGCGCCTCATCGTAAAGATCGAGGCTCTTTTCAAGCGGCAGCTCCTTAGCGCGTATCTGAAGAACTATCTCTTCCAGCCGTTCCTTATGCTGGGAGTATGCATGATTCTTTGCCATCTTCGCCTTCTTCCCTTCGAGCGATATTACCCAAAACGCCATTAACAAAACTGCCGGATCCGTCTTCCCCGCCAAACTCATGGGCCAGTTCAATGGCCTCATTGATGGTAACGCTCACCGGAACCGTGTCAACGTAGCGCATCTCATATACTGCTAATCGCAGAATACAATAGTCTACCAGTGGCATTCTGCTCAAAGACCAATTATCTGAGGAATCCTCAAGATATTTGTCGATTTCTTCTAGTCGCTCGCCCAACCCCTTGATAAGCATACGAGAATACTCGGGCAACACGCCAATCTCTTCGATGAACGATGCGCTCTCGAGCACCTCGCTCGGAGTCTGTCCGAGAATCTGCGCCTGATAGAGCAATTGCACGGCCTTGCGGCGAGCAACGGTTCTGTCATAGTGAACGCCCTTGCTCTTTGCGGTACTTTTACTCATAAAACTACGTACTGTCCTAAACTTTAAAGATGATGCCGTCTATGGTGATGTTAACCCGGTCTATCTCAATGCAGGCTTGCGTGAGCAGCGCATCAGCTACCGTAGCACGGATCTTTGCCGCCACCTCCTGGAGCTTGTAACCATAGTAGAGCTTGAGGTGCACATCTACCGTGATCTTGCCCTCTTCTTCCAGTATCAAAACGCTGCTACTGCCCGTCTTTTTGTTAAGCGCGCCCAGTAATCCGCCGTTTACCATAGTGGTTTTGGAGCCAATCTGCGCCACGCCCTCTACCTGGGCAATAGCCAGGGCAACGATGCTTTCCGCCACCCCCGGAGCGATGATTACATCCTGTTTGTCTGTCTCATTCATAAGTATCTCTCCAGAAAGTCTGTGCGGGCCTCACCCTTGATAAAGGTCTCGCTTTCGAGCACCTTGAGGTGAAATCCCACGGTGGTCTTGATGCCCTCGATACGCACCTCGCTAAGAGCGCGACGGGCGCGATCGAGCGCTTCACTTCTTGTATTGCCCCACACGATGAGCTTGGCAACCAGCGAATCGTAATTGGGCGGCACGGTGTAGCCGGCATAGAGATGAGAATCTATGCGCACGCCGGGGCCGCCGGGCCATTCCAGGGCCGTGACCATTCCCGGTGACGGCATGAAGTTGCGCTCGTGGTCCTCGGCGTTGATACGAAATTCTATCGCGTGGCCGACGGGGGTAAAAGGAAAACGATCCAAAAAACTGATAGGTTCACCGGCAGCGATGCGCACCTGCTCTTTAATGAGATCGGTGAGCGTGATGAACTCGGTAACCGGGTGCTCCACCTGTATACGGGTGTTCATCTCCATAAAATAGAATTCGTTATCCTCGTCCAGGAGAAACTCCACCGTTCCGGCATTGACATACTTGGCTGCCTTCATAGCCTGAATGGCTGCCTCTCCCATACGCTCACGGAGCTCGGGAGTCAGCGCAGGAGAAGGAGCCTCCTCAATGAGTTTTTGGTGGCGGCGCTGCACGGAACAGTCGCGCTCACAGAGATGGATATAGTTTCCATGCGAATCTGCCAGCACCTGGATTTCGATGTGGCGTGGTCTGAGCACCAGCTTTTCGAGGTACACCTCATCGTTACCAAAGGCAACGTTTGCTTCGGAACGGGCCGAGTTGAAGGCATTTTCAAGGTCGCCGGGATTCATGACCTCGCGCATACCGCGACCGCCGCCGCCGGCGCTTGCTTTAATAAGCACAGGATAACCAACGGTATTAGCAAAACCGACGACCTCGTCGAGCGTTCTCATGGCTCCCTCAGAGCCGGGCACCGTAGGTACACCGCATTGCTGCATCGTCTGGCGGGCCTTGCTCTTATTGCCCATCAATTCAATGGATTCGGGATCGGGGCCGATCCAGGCTAGCCCCTGCTCCTTAACGAGGCGGGCGAATTGCGCATTCTCGGCAAGAAAACCATAGCCGGGGTGAATGGCGTCCGCACCTTTTGAGAGGGCGGCGCTGATAAGTGTGGTTGTGTTCAAATAAGACTGGGAAGAAGGAGCCGGGCCTATCCTGACTGCCTCATCGGCCTCTCTGACTGCCAGAGTATTGGCATCGACCTCGGAATAGACCATGAGAGAAGATACGCCCAGTTCTTTGAGCGCGCGAACGATGCGAAGTGCAATCTCGCCTCGGTTAGCTATCAGTACTTTTTTGAACAAGCGGTTCTCCTTCTTGGGGCAATCGGTAGTGTCCGGATTGGTTGTGTCCGGATCGGTAGTGCCGGGCTACTTGGCAGGCGCCAGGTTGCCGACGGCATCATTCATGGGGTGATCGATGGTGGGCTCGATGTAGAACAGCACCGTGTCCCACTCAACCGGCAGGGCGTTTTCTATGCAAACCTCGCGCACCGTGCCCATCTGCTCGGCACTGATCTCATTCATCAGTTTCATGGCCTCAACGATACAGAGCGTCTGACCGGCCAGCACTTCACTGCCAACCTCAACAAAAGGTGGCTTATCGGGGGCTGGCGCAGCATAAAAGGTGCCCACCATGGGCGACTTGACGGCCACCCAGTGCAAGGGGCGCGCGCCCGATGCGGCTGCTGGCGCCTGCGCAGTAGTTTCTGCTGAGCCGGCTTCTGCGCCGGTTTCAATTGCTTGGACCTGAGGAGCGACGTTCTCGCCCACCCCGGTAGCGCGCACGGTGATCTTGGTGCCCGCCTCCTCTACCACAACCTCGCCTATCCCCGTTTCCTGGACAGTCTGGATCAATTCCTTTATCTGTGCGATATCCACAGTTTCTACCTCCTTGGTACCATTTGCTTCTTCTCTTAACATCCAGGGGGTCTTCTCGGATGTGCGATGTTTTGAAAGATACGTGCGAGCCTCGTTTGGAAAGAGTGCCCACATCAAGACGTCCTCTTCGCTGCGGGCCAGGTCTCCTGCCTCTTCGGCAACTTCGTCAAAAGTCGTGGTGACCAGACTCGACGGGGGCGTGTCAAAATCGAGGGGTTTCTGGTCGCCCAGAACCCTGGCTTCAACATCCCTGTCCAGCGGACCGGGAGCCTTGCCGTAATACCCGGCGATGTAGTCGCGCATCTCCGTTGAGATAACACTCCAGCGCTTGCCGGTGAGCACGTTGAACACGGCCTGGGTTCCCACGATCTGACTCATGGGGGTGACGAGGGGCGGATAGCCTACCTCTGCGCGAACGCGCGGAATCTCTTCCATGACGTCATTCAAACGCTCGGAGGCCTTCTGGATCTCCAGCTGGCTTACCAGATTGCTCATCATGCCGCCGGGGACCTGATGGTTGTACACCTGCATATGGATGAGCGAGGATACTCCTCGCTTGTAATGGCCGCGCTTGCGTACGCTTTCCCAATACTCAGAGATCTCAAAGAGCAGCTCGAGATTGAGGCCGGTGTCGTAACCGCTCTCCTTGAGGGCGGCAACAACCATCTCAACGGCCGGCTGGGAGTTACCAAAGGCTAAGGGCGCGCTGGCCGTATCGACGATGGCCGCGCCTGCCTCAGCCGCTTTGATGTAGTTGGCCGGCGCCATACCGCCGACATAATGACAGTGCACATGGATGGGCAGCTTGATCTCGTCGCGCAGGGCCTTTACCATGCGCTCGGTGCGGTAGGGCGTGAGCATACCGGCCATGTCCTTGATGCAGATTGTGTCAGCGCCGAGGTCCTTGAGCTTCTGCGCGTAATCGATATAACTGTCCAGCGTGTGCACCGGACTCATCGTATAAGAGATAGCACCCTCAAAATGCGCCCCCGACTCAGTGATGGCGCGTGCACAGTCTTTGATGTTGCGGATATCATTGAGAGCATCAAAAACGCGAAAGACCTCAATGCCGTTGCGGTGTGCTGCTTTAATGAAACGATCGACGATCTCTTTTGAATAGTGGCGATAACCCACGAGATTCTGCCCGCGCACCAGCATGGAAAGCGGGGTGTTGGGGCAATGCTTCTTTATGGCACGCAAGCGTTCCCAGGGGTTCTCATCCAAGAATCTGAGGCAGGTGTCAAATGTGGCACCGCCCCAGGCCTCGATGGCCCAGTATCCTACTTCGTCCATCTTTGAGAGTATGGGCAGCATGTCGCCAATGCTCATACGCGTTGCCCACAAGCTCTGGTGAGCGTCGCGGATCGTAGTATCCATTATTTGCAGGGTTCTCATTGCGCCTCCCTGAGGGTTGACAGAAGAGGGTTGACAGAAAGTACATTGTAACAGTTGAGTCAAGAACAGAATACTAAGTGTCAGTGTGCGGTTACTGCTCTTTAACTTGCTTCAGGCTTGCTTTTTGCTTGCTCCTGGCAAGACTGAACGAAAAACGGTGAGTTACACGCGGGTGATGTAGCGGCCATCCCGTGTGTCGATCTTGAGCGTCTCGCCGTTATTGACAAACATGGGAACCTGCACCACGGCACCGGTTTCCATCGTAGCCGGCTTAGTGCCTCCCTGGACGGTGTCGCCCTTAAACCCGGGCTCCGTCGAGAGTACCTCCAGCTCCACAAACATCGGCGGCTCAACACCTATGAGCTCATCGCCGGCATATTGCAGCATGACCGTGTCGTTTTCCTTAAGCCATTTGGACGTCTCGCCCACCACATCGGCCGTCAGTGAGATCTGAGTGAAGTCGCTGTTGTCCATGAAATGAAAATCGTCCCCATCGTTATAGAGGTACTGCATTTCTTTGGTTTCCATGCGGATCTCTTCGAACTTCTCTCCGCTGCGAAAGGTAAGGTCGTTTACCCTTCCGGTGCGGATGTCGCGGATCTTCGTTCGCACGAATGCCCCGCCCTTGCCCGGCTTGACATGCTGAAACTCGACGATTACCCATACCCCATTGTCCCATTCGACGGTGACGCCCTTGCGAAAATCTCCGGCAGTTATCACGCGTGTCCCTCCATTGCCTATAGAATGATCAGTTCTTTTGCCGCTGTCGTGAGACGCCGGCAGCCGTCCGGGGTCACCAGCACCGTATCCTCAATCCGGCAGCCGCAGCGCCCGGGCAGATAAACGCCCGGTTCGTCCGTCATAACAAACCCCGCTTCCAGCGTTGCTTCGCTGACGGTGTTGAAACGCGGCTCCTCATGGATATCCAGGCCAAGGGAATGCCCGAGCCCGTGGCCGAAGCGCCCCTCATACCCGGCATGATGGATAAAATCC
>JAISPK010000137.1 GCA_031274985.1 Coriobacteriales bacterium
CGGGGCGAAAGATTCGCTGTTCGAATCCAAAAGCGCGCAGCGCTTTAAGGAAACGCAGTTTCCTTATTTCGCCCCGCAAGTTATAAAAATGAAAAAAATGATACTGGTCGGGGCGAAAGGATTCGAACCTTCGACCCCCTGCTCCCAAAGCAGGTGCGCTACCAAGCTGCGCTACGCCCCGACATGGAGTAAAGATTATAACAGTATGGTACAGGTATGTTCAGGTGATTCTTGAATCACCGAGCTTGTGTTATACTTGCTCCTTGTGTTTTGGTGGGCGTAGCTCAGCTGGCAGAGCGACGGACTGTGGCTCCGTAGGTCGAGGGTTCGAGCCCCTTCGCCCACCCCAATTACTACATCCGGGCAATACGGATGACTTTATCTGAGTTTAAGCAGACTCTTTGCCGCAACTTGAACCTGATAATGACAGCCACCCTATCGAGGTCTGCAAGACTTAGACGGGACGAGCAGAATGCAAATGACAGATGAATAACCGTGTGATCAGTACACATGAACTGACCAAGTCTATAGGGGTATAGAATATGAATTTCCTGCCAGGGCAACCTTTTGCCACCATAGGACCTCTTGAGGTGTTCAACCTACTTATCATGGTATTGTTCACCCTTTGCTTTATCTACCAGATCTTCTTCGTATTTATCTCACTGTTCAAGAAGCCCCCTCGCCGCACAGCAAAGGCTAATCATCGCTATGCGGTGTTGATATGCGCCCGGGACGAGTCCCTGGTTATCATGGACATCATCCGCAGCATTCGCATTCAGAACTACCCAACAGAGCTGATTGACATTTTTGTGGTGGCAGATAATTGCTCTGACAACACGGCAGAGGTTGCCAAAAACGCCGGCGCAACCGTGTTTGAGCGCCACAACAAAGACTACATCGGCAAGGGATATGCGCTTGAATACGGATTTGAGTCCATCAAAGAAGCCTATGGTATCGATGCCTATGAAGCCTACTTTATCTTTGATGCCGATAACGTGTTGGATGAGAACTATTTCAGGGAGATGAATATCGCCTTTGACAACGGTGCCTTGGCCTGCACCAGCTATCGCAACGCCAAGAACTTTGGCTCTAACTGGATTACCGCAGGTTACGGAATATGGTTTTTGCGTGAGGCTCGCTACCTCAATCAGGCCCGCTATGTGCTCAACACCTCCTGCTCGGTAACGGGCACCGGCTTTTATATCTCTTCGGAACTTGCCAAGAACCTCGGCGGTTGGCACTACCATCTTCTGAGCGAGGATACCGAGTTTTCTGTGGATGCCGTCATGCATCAAAAACGCATCAGCTATGCGCCCGATGCCGTAATCTATGACGAGCACCCCCTCAAGTTCAAGGCCTCCTGGACGCAACGCCTTCGTTGGTCGCGCGGCACGTATCAGGTTTTTCGCCGCTACGGCGCCAAGCTCTTTCTCCAGGAATTCACCAATTCAAAAGGCCATCGTTTTGCCTGCTACGACCTGCTCATGACGCTTGCTCCCGCCATGCTCCTCATGGCTGCCTCAATCTCGGTAAACCTCACGGTGTTGCTCTGCAGCCTCGCAGGCATCACTTCGGAGGCTCTTATGACCACCGCACTCTGGTCGTTAGCCCTCTGCTTTTTCTACTACGCCTGCATCATGTTTGTCATCGGTCTCGTAACCACCTTTACCGAGCGCAAGAAGATCATCGGAACGCCCGCTCAAAAGATCGTGTCAGTGCTGACCTTTCCCTTCTTTATGCTGACCTTTGTGCCCATTGCTGTGGCCGCCTTGTTCAATAAACCCAATTGGAAGCCGACCCGTCACTGCGTCAGCGTTGATGTAGAGGAGTTTGGACACTATCTCAGCGGCGAATTCGAGCGCCCCTAGAGCTCCCAAAATTTTAATTTGCGCGTCTTTTTTACATCTTTCTGACAAAAATTGCCCGAGCAAGGTGATACCATAACAGGAGCACATCAGTTTTCTGGTAGTTTGGCGCTGCTCTGACACAATTCTCTGTTAGTCTGCGCATGTAGGGCTTACTCGGAAAGGGATAACATGGATGAAGAAAAGGTGGGGACCTCTCCCGAAGAAATTCCAGATTCTGCCGTAAACGCACAAAAAGAGAAAAAACCCAAGAAAAAGGGTAAGAAACGTGTTGTCCTTTGGGTTGTGGTGATTGTTTTAGTAGTTATCTTTGGCGGAGGAGGCACGGTGTATGCTACCCAGCATTCTAACCCCCTCTTTTGCAATGCTGTCTGTCACTCCCCTATGGAGCCCTATGTTCAAAGCTATTTGGAGGGTACTTCGGTTGTTGCCGAGCAGGCCAACCTTAAGTATCCCCTTACAGTGACGATACATAAGGACAGTGACCAGGAGGTTGTTTGTCTTGACTGTCATCCTGACGGGCTGGATGTGCAGATCAGTGAGGGGATTTCCTGGATTACCGGCGATTACTCGGTACCTCTCGAGCCTCTAACCCTGACGGTGAAAGACCCCAAGAAAGCCACCGAGAGAAGCGGCGTTAAGACCTGTTTGGTTGCGGGATGCCACGAGGGTATCAGCTCATTGGATGAACTCAAGGAGTTTACTGCAAATCGCTCGCGTAACCCCCATTCCAACCACAACGGCGACTTGGCCTGTACAACCTGCCACAAGGCACATGAGCAGAGCGTATTGTTCTGCACCCAGTGCCACGAATACGAAACTGACGGAAAGACCAAGATCGTGGTTCCCGATGGCTGGTTGACCTACACCGAGAAGCAACTTCAGCTCAAAGAAGCGAGCCAATCTAAGTAAGGTCATTGCTGATAAACGTAAAAGCCGGAGTGCTCGCGCTCCGGCTTTTATTTTGCTTAAACGCGGTGACTTGTATCCGCGCTGGTAGACGCGCTTGCTTTATCCGCCCTGGTAGCCGTGGTAGTCCTGCAGGGGCCTTCTTGCGGTTTCATACCAATTGGCAAAGTCGTTGGCATCGCCGTGCACCTCAAAGAATTGTACGTATTTTTCCTGGGAGCCGCTGAGCCCTACCTGAAACATAAAAGTACGCGGCTGCGTGGAGTCAGGAGACACCTGATCATAGGTGAGCCCCAAAGTGGCGAAGTCAAGGTTTGCCTGCTGCCAGATGGTTGGGCGGAACTGCTCAGAACTCACAGGACTGACATTCAAAACCATCGGCGAGGAATGATCGCCTGCCAGTTTAACGAAGAGCCCGGTGACCTGAGCCTCGCTTAGGTCGTAAAAATCGCCGAGATAGTCCAGCTCAACCGTGTAGCCATGGTCTCCGGTTACGATGATGGTGGTGTTGTCATAGAGACCCAGCTCCTTGAGACAGTTGAGATACTCAAAGACGAGGGCAAAGGCAAAGCGGGTCTGGAGGTACTGGTTGGACTCCTCGCGGGGCACCACGTTAAAGTCGTAGTCGGTGTCAAAGGGTGGATGGGTGCCGTTAAGGTGAATGAACTTGAAGTTGCCCGAAAGCTCCTCATTGATCGAGAGTCCGTCTGAGCGCAGCGTGTCATAAAACGCATGGTCATCGGCCTGATAGCGCATGCTATGCTCGCCCTGCAGCTCTACATCCGCCTCGACGGTCTTGGAACTGATCCAGAAAGAGGGCTTGAGCAGGTATGGCATATAGCGATAGCCCGAAATCATCAGCAGGCTCTTGAAGGCCGCTTCATCAACTGCCGGAAGCCCGGTATCCAGATTGTCTGCTGCCTGGCGCAGATCCTCGCCGTCCAGATACGCATAGCTGTAGTCGGTATACACATCACTACGCATGCCGGTCTCACGCAGAGCAGGCAAAAACTGAGAGCCGCGCCACGCCTCGCGCATATAGTTCTCCGCCGGTATCTCGAATTCATAGGGATAACCGGTGAGCATATTGACGATAGAAGGAAAGGTTCTGCTTGTAGAGGCGATATTGTTGGTATAACGGGTAAAGCCGTCAAAATGCCCGTCAAAGTAATCCGGTTCGCTGGCAAGCAGGTCATCGATGAAGCGCTCGTCGAGCCGGTCGAGCAAAATCACGATTGTGTTGTTTTGGGGAGCAACCTCATAGAGGGCTTCATCGGAGAGAAAGGTTTGCGGGGCAACCTTTTCCTGGAGAACCCCGGTGGTAGAGAAGCTGGTGATCAGAGCAATGAGCTGCATGCCAATGAGCAGGCTCGGTACAAAAACCAGCAGAGTCTTATGAGCCTTAGGGGCAAAGCGCCACACGATATAGGGAATTGCCAGGATTGCCAGACACAGGAGCGTGTTGACGATAACCTCCGGTACGAGCTGCGAAAGATCGAGCCAGTCCCCGGTGAGTTGGCCGAGCGACCCGTTCATGACGTTGCCCTGGATGTAGAGTACCACCGTAACCGCCAGCAACGTGGTGCTCACAAAGGTGAAGACCCTGCCGCGTAGCACCAGCAGAACAACGAAGAGCGCCACAAAGGTCACCGCCGCCACCAACGAGACCGCAGAAAAGACCATGGTCACTGGATACGGCATGGCTGCGCTGTTGTTAATGAGCAGGTCAAAGACGCCAAAGAAGATAAAACTAAAGGAGAAGCAGCCCGCCAGAAGCGCCGCTATCAAGGCGCGGTATCTCAGGCGACGATCATCCTTGAAGAGGTACTCCCCCAGAGGAACGCGGGGCTCAAGCTTCTGAGCCGCCTTGCGCTCTGCTTTTTTCTGCGCTTTGGCTTTTGCATAGAGCTGACGGTAGCGCTTGTTGCGCATGCGCAGCCAAAAAGCCTCGATCCGTGCCTTGAGGGTAACTGCTCCCATCTGCAGGCGACTGGCAAACACGCCAAAGGCTACGGAGAGCGAGATGATAAGCCCGGAGACGATCTGGATGATATAGCTGGTGGTAGCCGGGTCGATATAGGCCCAGGCCGTTGCAGGAAAGCCAAAGAACAGCACCACCACAAAAAGCAGGAAGTAGGGCAGTAATCTTCTGGGGGTGTTACGCATGGGGCCCCAACTCCTTTTCGAGATCTTCGAGGCTGGGGGCAAATAGATGGTCTTGCAACTGAGCCTTCTCCTCCTGGCGACGGGCTTCGTGCTCTTTGAGCGAAGCGATGATATAGGCACCGGCCTGTTCAGCCGAGCTGCCAACATGATAGAGATTCTCTTCCATCACCCGGGCGATACGCTCGCGGTACTCATCACGCAGCGCGAGCATCTCGAGGGCAATCCCGCCTAAAGTGGGCAACTCCTCCAGGGCAACGTCTCTGCCTATTTGCTTTCTGAGGCTGATATCAAGCGGCTCAAGCCCGTAGCTCTCCCAGGCAGGGTTCATGACCTTGATTGGCGTGTGCACAAAAATCGAAGGCTTCCTGGTAGCATAGGAAAACTCCTGGGCAATCGAAGACCAGTCGGTGAGCACGATGTCGGATTCGTAGACCGTTTTATTAGAGGAGAAGTCCTGCTCAAGGGTGAGCTGGCCGCTTGCGAACTCCTTTTTGAAGTCCGTTAAATGTTGCAGGATCCTCTCCTTGAAGCGCTTGACATACTCCGGATGCGGGCGCACCACCACGTTGAAGCCTGCCGCAAGAAGCGGGGCTACCGTCTGGGGCAGACATAAGTCCATGAGGTTGTCCGTTTGCCATGAAGGTGCAACGAGGACAACCGGTGGCTCATTGACATGGTCGAGAGGCAGGTCACACACGCTGTCTATGAGGTCATCGAGCAGCGGATAGCCGGTGTTAACGAGGGTTTTTGCGGGCAGTTGATACAGCTCCTCAGACCTGCGCACCTCTCTATCCTGATTGGGTCCGAAGGTAAAAACGGTGTCAAAGGCATCGAGGGCATGCTCGCGCAAGCACAGATGAAAACTGGTCATCCCGTGATCGATGTAGACGTATTCAATGTCCTTGCGCACGAGCGAACGCTTGATATGGAAGGTCTCCAGGTCGGGCATGGTCATCACTACCATGTCGGCGTCCATCTTCATCATAAAGGAGATAAGGCTGCTCGGGCGCACAAAGTACCTTTGAAAGCGTTGGCGCTTTTGCTCGTTTAACTGAATGCTGAAGACCTGATCGTTGAGGTCCGAACTAACGTAATGAATAACGAGATCACTGTGCTCCAGGAGCCACTCAATGATCCGCTTGAAATACTTGTAATAGCCGCTGCCCTCGGAATAAAAGACAAGCTGCTTGTCTGGCTCCTTATAGAAGCGCTTGAGATCGACGCGCTGGCGGGCGCGCTCAGCCTTGTTCCTCTGTCTCTTTTGCTTCTTTTCTTCTGAGCTCAGCTTGGGCTTGGTTTTGATTGCAGAGAGATCGAGGTACTTATGAGGAGGATAGATGACATTGCAAAGCCCCATGATGGCAATCGAGAGAAAGTTGCCGGCGATCCAATACAGGCCAACCCCGCAGGGCAAAACGTAGGCAAAATAGAGCGAGAATACGGTGAGAAAGAGCGCCGTGCCCCATTTGCCCCAGAAACCGGCACCCCTCTGCAGGATGTAGTATTTGTTCTGCAGCGCAGAAAGCAGCAGCGCAGAGCCTCCGGAAAGCAGGGGGAACAACAACGTCAGCGGCAGGGCAAAACCGGGGACCATGGCCATGTCCACCCCGAAGAAGTCGAGGTTGACCGCCTTTATCTGCGCAAGGGCATCGTCCATTCCCGTGAGGCCTGCCAGAGCCGCAGGATCATGTTTAACCAGCTCCATGACCGCCAGCTGTGCTCCGGTGCCGAGCTGGGCTACCGGAATGCCGAGCTGCTCAGCCGTAGCGCTGATGAGCAGGCGGATAGTTATCGTGTCGAGATGGAGCAGATGCTGCAGCGGAAAATACACTACACAGATGAGCCCCAGTATCAGAGGGATCTGTATGAGCAGCGGCAACATGCCTTTGAGCAGTGAATAGTGCTCGCGCTTGTAGAGCGCCTTTTGCTCGGCCAGTACCAGGGTGTTGTTTCCGGCGAAACGCTGTTTGATATCCTCAAGTGCCGGGCGTATGCGCACCATGGTGATGGCGTTTTTTTGCGCTACCACGGACAGTGGAAACAGCAACGCCTTGGTGATGAGGGCAAACAGGAGAATCGCCAACCCGTAATTAGGCAGGAGCTCATAACAAAAATAGAAGATGTATCCCAGGGGGATACCCAGTATTGCGTTTATAACATCCAATGAATCTCAGTTCTCTCTTTGAACGATGGGGCTAGGCGTAAGCGACGATTGTGCCGCCGCCGATGACCCGATCCTCTTTGTATAGTACCAGAGCTTGCCCCTTGGTAAGGTCGGGTTGCTGCTCAATAAATTCTATTCTCGCGGTGTTGCTGTTTTGCACAAACACCTTTGCCGGGTGTTCTGTGCCCTGATAGCGATGCCGCGCACTCACGAGCTGGCCGTTTGCGAGCTCAACAGGATCCAGGATATTGAGCGCATCAAGAGAGGCAGTGCGGCTGCCTCGCTCAGCTTTGGTTCCGATGATCACCGTTGCTGCTTTGGGGTCAAGATCCAGTACGTAGTAAGGCTCCGGCCCTGCGACCCCCAACCCGCGTCGCTGTCCTGTAGTGAAATGGTGAATGCCTTCGTGGGCTCCCACGGGCGCGCCGGAGGTGGTGAGGATCCTGCCGGGTTTGGGGAGCGCCGACGGGTCTGTCTGTGCAAGATATGAGTCGATGAACCCTGCATAGTCTCCTTCGGGAATGAAGCAGATGTCCTGACTCTCGGGCTGAGCGGCATTTGCCAGGCCGAGTTTGGCGGCCAGGGCGCGGATCTCATCCTTGGTGTACGTGCCCAAGGGAAACTTGAGGGACTTGAGCT
>JAISPK010000119.1 GCA_031274985.1 Coriobacteriales bacterium
ACAGTTTTCATGTTCTTCTGTATTCACAGGTGGGGTGGGGCATGGACAAGGAGTAGATTCAAATGCAGAATAAACCGAGAAGGAACATCTCCAAAGTATTATCCCTGTTGCTTGCTCTAACGGTAGCTACAACCCTGCTCGTGGCTGCGCCCACGAAGGCTTTTGGCTTAAGCTCTGATACTGATCCAGACACTTGTCAGGTATGGCTTGGTGGTGTCGACCAAGGCTTATACTCACTCAAAGATGCCTTTGCAATGATGGACGACGGCCCCGGCAATAAAATTGTGGTGCTGGACGATATATCGCTATCAGAGAATTTTGAACTCAGCCACCAATCCTTTGACTTTTATGTTGATGCCGACTCTCTGAACTTTGAATCATATGCGATAAATATTTGGGATGGAAGTGATGTCACTTTTAATAACTGCGATAAATATGCTGGCATTTCTGGCATCTTTGTTGATTGCACTAGCTCGGATGCTACCTATGGATCAGGCGGCAGCACCGTTGTTTTTAACGGCGACGTAACCTGCCATTATTCTACGCTTTGTGTGGCTCAGGATGCAGTTGTAACCTTAAACGGAGACTTTGCTAACACTCTGAAATCAGGCCCTGTGGTTTGCGGTACTGCAAGTTTGACCATAAACGGCAATGTCAAAGAAGCATACGGCTACGGACTCTTTGTACAAGATAGTGCTACTGCGTTCGTAACCGGCAATGTCGCAGTGCCTCTGACCAATGGAACAGGGGTCTATGCTACCGGAAACGCAACAGCAACAATTCTAGGCACAGTCAGCGGAACAGATGGCGTTGAAGCTCATGGCATCTCAAAGGTGATTGTTTGCAGCACAATTCTCGCTCGCACTTGGGGAATTTGCGCCAGCGGCAGCTCGACGGTAATAGCGTATGGCAATGTATCCTCAAATGATGAGGGTATATTTGCCACTGGATCGGGCACAAACGTAACCGTTGGCACCAGTAGCGCCCCGGTACTTGTTTCTTCAAATCATTGTGGAGTTCGTGCAGGCAACTACGGAGGCTCAGATGCAGGTGCAACTGTGACTGTTTACGGCAATGTCACGTCGAACTATGATGGGGTTTATGCAACAGGAGACTCATCGGAAATTGCCGTTTTTGGCAATGTTTACGCAGGAAGTAATGGTGTTCTTGCAGAGTGCTCAGGATCAGTGCAGGTCAGTGGCGATGTTTCTTCGAGTGCCTCTGATACGAGTTACTGCGCAGGGGTCAAGGCTGTTGGCGAAGGTGTGGTAACAGTAGGAGGTGATGTCAGCGCCCCGAATACTCATGGAGTCTGGGTGCAGTCTGGCTCAAAAGTCACCATCGATGGCGCACTGACCGCCGGTGTCAGCTATATCCTCTTTGATAATGGCCCGGGAAGTACCCCCTTCGGGCCCGAAGATTATTCTGAGCCAACTACCAAACCCGGGTATCTTACCTATACTTTTATGGAACTCAGTATGGGCGACTGGGATTTTGTGTGGTTATTGGACCCGAACAGTCCCGGCCCCGGTAACGGTCCCGGGTCAGGTCCAGGGGCAGGTCCCGGGGCAGGCCCAGGGGCTTCTCTCCCGGATCCTACGCTTAATACGACAGACCCGGATCCTGCTATCCCGCAGACTGGTGATACTCTGACGCTTTGGGCCTTTGCCTTGATGGCCGCCCTGCTTGGCGCTGTCACATTGGTGCTGTGGGCAAGACGCAGACAGAGTGCCGGATGGTACACGAAGGATTCTTCGCGAAGTTTACACTGAGCGAAGCGAATGTGCCACAATGACAGGAGTGGGGCGTCCTCTTAGAGTTCGATGAGAGTGCGGGGGGATTTGGTAAAGCAGGAAAAGCCGGTTTCGGTGACCTGGCCCATATCCTCAATTCTCACTCCCCCGTAGCCGGGGAAATACACACCGGGTTCTACGGTAACCACCATGTTGGCAACTAACGGCTGGGCGCTCTGAGGAGACAGGGTCGGTGACTCATGCACGGCGATTCCCGCTCCGTGCCCGAGTGAGTGCGTGAATGCCTCGTCGAGCCCCTCGCGCTTGAACACGTCGTTGGCCAAATCGTAGGCCTGCTTGCCGGTAATGCCTGCCTTGATGCCGTCTTTTGCCGCAGCTTGTGCCGCCAAAACCGCCTCATAGAGCCGATGTTGTTTGGCGGTGGCCTTGCCGATGACCAGCGTGCGGGTCATATCCGAGGCATAGTCAAGGTAGCTGGCCCCAAAGTCGAGAATGAGAAAGTCCCCTTTTTTCAAACGCCGCTTTGTGGGTCGGGCATGGGGAAGCGCGGCATGAGGACCTGAGGCAACTATTGACGAAAAAGCCAGGGCTTGAGCGCCCTTGTTGCGCATGACAAACTCCAGGCGATTGGCAATTTCCAGCTCGGTCATGCCGGGCTGTATCCAGGTGAGCGCATCCGCAAAAGCCGCATCGGTAATGCTCTGTGCCTTACGAATCAGCTGTATCTCGCTCGTATCCTTGATTGCCCTGAGCTCTGCGAGCATACCCTTGGTCTCAACCAGCTTAATCCCGGTTGCGGAAAACGCTTTTTTAAGCGCCCGGTATTGATTGAGCCGGATAGTTGACTCAAAGCCAAGGCGCAGGTCCTTTTTATTCAACCGCGCCAGCGTTGCCGCTGCAAAGGCAAAGTGGCCGCCCTGCTTAGTACTGATTGCCCATCTGCCCAGAGTGTCCTTTGTTTTCAGGGCCTCTCCGTAGCGACCATCGGTATGCAGATACGACTTTTTAGCTGTGATGAGGGCCAGGTGTGCCTGCTCGTCGTCAAAAACCTCGGTCCAATCGCTGAGCCAGCGCATCTGAGCTGAGTCGAGTGTGAGAAAAGCATCAAGCTTGAGCTCTCCCAAACGGGTCCGTAGTGCCTTAAGGCGCCCAGCTGAATAATCGCTGCTGTTCATGACTGCTTCTGAAGTTTTTTCTCGAGCTTGCGAAAGATCTTGGTATACCAAAGATCCGTAAGCGAGAGTGGCTCAACCAGGATACTGGGCATGACACAAAGGCGGGCACCGAAAATATCGGTAAAGAATTGGTCTCCCACCATGGCGGTGGTAGCCCGGCGGGCACCGATGGTATGCAGCGCTTTTATATAGGCTATCGGCAACGGCTTCATTGCTTTATCGATGATGGGCACCCCCAGCTGGGCGGCGTATTCATGAATCACTCCGTGCCAGTTGTTGGAGAGCAGACAACAGGAGATTCCCGCCTGCTTGATGCTTTGCATCCACGCAATCACCGAAGGCGTCAGCTCGCTGGTTGCACGCGAAACCAGAGTGTTGTCCACATCAATGAGAAGGGCCGTGATGCCCCTGCTTTCAAGCAGCTCGCAGGTGATGTCTTCGACTTTCTCAAGGCGCACATCAGGAGTGAACAACTCCATAATTATCGGATTCCCATGATGAGGTTGTACTCTTCTTTGGCTACTTCAAACTCGTCGCTGGTCGCGAAGAAATTGTGGTTTTGCTCGTGAGGAGCCGCGATGTAATACAGGTAATCAGTCTGAGCCGGGTGTGCGGCAGCTTGTATCGATTGAATGCTGGGAGAACAGATCGGCCCGGCCGGCAGCTCAAAGTACCGATAGGTGTTATAGGGACTCTCGACCTCAAGATCATCCCAGGTTAAGAGATGTCCGTTGTATGAGGGCCCCAGCGCATAGACTATGGTGGCATCTATCTGCAGTTGCATCCCCTCGTGCAATCGGTTGTAGATGACCGAAGCAATCAAGGCGCGCTCTGAGTCTACGGCGGTCTCCTTTTCGATGAGAGAAGCCAGGTTAACGATATAGTAGAGATTCATGCCGTGGCTTTGGGCGTAGATTAAATCCAGCCCCTTGGTTTCCAGAGCAAACTGGTCGAGTAGCATACGAATGACATAGTCTGCACTTGAGTTTTCAGGAACCCGGTAGGTCTTTGGGTAGAGAAAACCCTCCAGAGAGTTATTGTAGACATCCTCCAGGAAGGGGTACTGTGCCACATATTGGTCGGCGGCATAGACCTTTGCCAAAAACTCGGCTTTTGGAATGCCGCAGGCATCCTCAACAACCTTGGCTGTTTGCTCAGCGGTGAGTCCCTCGGGAATGGTGAGCTTGTTGCCATTGGCATTGGGCCCTGATACCAGCAGATTGATGAGAGTCGTTGTGTCCATCATCGTCTCAAGTTCGTAGGTACCGGGTTTAAGGGATTGCTCGGCGCCCATGCGTTTGACATCAACGATGAATGCCTGGGTACTGCCAATGACCTTTGCCTCTTTGAGAATCGTTGCGATTCTGTCCGTGGACGCGCCATCGGGAATGCTCACCGTGACCGTAACGCCCGGCTCGATTTCTTCAGGGGTTAGCAGATTGCTGATTAAGGAAGACCCGAAAACCACCGCAACCGCTAAAACGGCAACGATAGGAATAACGATGAAGAGTGTTCTGAGTTTTGAATGGCGAGGGCGCGAGCCGGTCTCATGGACAGAATCATGATGCTTGAAAGCATGCGGCGAGGCAATTCTTGACCGGATGTGGTGCTTGTCCTCTGTCTGGCGGGCATCATCTGTCTGCCGGGGACCGGCAGTCTTGCGACGTTTGCCAACTACCCGGTGCTCAGCTGTCTGGTGAGCATCAACGGCCCGTTGCTCAGCAGTCTGGTGGGCATCGCCGGCAGGCTGCTCTTGATTATCTCTGAGCGTTGCAGGCCTCTCAGTCTGAAGTCTGCTCGAGGTCAAAAGCTCGTTGAGCGTTGAGCTGTCATCACTGGGACGGGAATGTTTACCGTGATATTTTGCCATTTTCTGTAATCCTTATCAAAGTTTTATGGTCGAGTATGAATAAAACCGGCACCCCGCAGCTTTGCTTCTCCTCAGTTTTGCAGGTTCTTGAGATATGACCTGTTGTCAAGCCATGTCTGCAACATAATACTTGCGGCTATTTTATCAGTATTTCCCCTCATTTCCTTCTCGCTGTAACCGAGCTGTCTCAGAATACCCTTAGCTTCTTTGCTCGAAAGCCTCTCATCAATGAACTCGAGTGGCAGCTCGTAGAGTGTCTCCAGACGTGCCGCCTGGTCTTGAATGCGCCGGGCTTGTGCTTGCGGTGACCCGTCGAGCGATACCGGCAGCCCTACTACCAAGAGTTCGATCTCGTAATCTTCAAGCAGACGCCTGAACGTGGCTGCCTTGTTCATCAGGTCTTGCGTAGGGAGTACAACGAGAGGCTGTGCAACTGTGCCTGCCGGGTCACTCACGGCGATACCCGTGCGCTTTTCTCCCAGATCAAGCGCCATTACCCGCATGGGTCAGCGCTCGGGGATCTCACGGGCCTTTGCCAGTGCGGCATCAAGCCCGGAAGGATTGCTTCCTCCTGCCTGCGCAAAGGAAGGCTTGCCGCCGCCCTTGCCCTCGATTAACGGGGCAAGCTCGCGGATGAGTGCTCCTGCATCAAAGCCCGCGGCCACTGCCTGGTTGGTAGCTGCTGCCAGGAGTGAAGGTCTGTTGTCCTCACCCAGACTTCCCAGCACCACCGCAGAGGACTCACCGAGCTTTTGGCGCAAGAAGTCAGCCGTTTCTCTGAGCTGGCCTGCGCCCAGACCGTCCTGCCTGAGAACAAGCAGCTGATAGCCCTGTGCTCCGCCTATAGTGAGCGCCTCGGCAAGGTGCCCGGATAATGCTCCGGTTGCTGCGCCGGACTTGAGACGGGCCAGTTCTTCTGCGGCCTTCTTCAGTTGAGCCTGCTGAGCCTGGATCCTTGAGACCACCTCGTCCGGCGTGGTCTTGAGCAGAGCGGCAGCTTTGAGCAATTCGCTCTCGGCATGCTTATAGCGCTCGAGAGCGTCAGTGGAGGTTTGAGCCTCTATCCTGCGCAGGTTGGCGCCAACAGAGGATTCACTGAGTATTTTGCAGAGTCCGATCTTTGCCGTATGAGCAACATGCGTACCCCCGCAGAGTTCGCGGGAAGTTGGTCCTGCGTTAAGCACCCGCACCTGCTCTCCGTACTTCTCGCCAAAGAGCGCCGTCACGCCGGCTGCACGCGCTTCGTCCAAGGTGGTCACATAGGCGTGTACCGCACTGTCTTCCCTGATCAGGGTGTTTACCAGCTGCTCAACTGCTGCGAGTTCTTCGGGGGTGAGCGGCTCAAAATGGGTGAAGTCAAAACGCAGATGATCGGGTGAAACCAGAGAACCGGCCTGTTTGACATGGTCGCCCAGTATCTCCTTGAGCGCAGAGTGCAAGAGGTGCGTGGCCGTATGATTGCGCTCTATGCCCTCGCGCCTGAGCACGTCTATGGATGCTTCCGCCATGGCACCCACACCGAGCTGGCCGGTGATATAACCATGGTGGGCAATGATGCCCCCGGCATATTCCCGGGTATCGGTGACGGTGAAGACTCCCTGAGCAAGCTTGTCTTGGCCCTTGGCATCACCGGCGGATTTATCCGGCAGGATGATGGTGCCGATGTCTGCCACCTGCCCGCCCTTCTCAGCATAGAAAGCAGTCTTGTCCAAGATGAGCTCTGCGGCCTGGCCGTCACTGATGGTGGAGACAGCCTGGCCATCCACCACGAGTCCAATGATTTGTGAGGTGGTGGCAGTGCGGGAGTATCCTACGAACTCTGAGGGGCCCTGGTCGCGCAGGATCTGCTCGTACAATGCGCTGGCAGCCAACTCCCAGGCATCTCCCTTAACATGGGCGCGCGCCTGCGTTCGCTGCTCTTCCATAAGCTCGTCAAAACCTGTCCGGTTTACGTCAAATCCCTGCTCAGCGGCTAT
>JAISPK010000128.1 GCA_031274985.1 Coriobacteriales bacterium
ATGAATACCAAAAAGCGCGCCACGGCTAAGCGCACGGGCTAAGCGCCCGGGCTAGCCACTCAGGCTAGCCGGTCAGGCTAACCGGTCACCGTTAACCGCCAAGGCAAACCGCCGGGTTACGCAGGCGTTTTTACCCGGTGCTGTCGAGCGAGCCACCGGCTTTCGATGCGCACCACTACCCATTCCAGCGCTCTATAGATCGGATACGCCATAATCACCAGGGGCACCCACAGCAAGGCAAGCTCATTGAGCACCCACACCAGCTCAAAGAAATCTCCAAAGAAGATAAAGACGCATACAAAGCAGGCGATGAGCACCGAGCTGAGTATTATCTTAAAGGTGGTAAAGGGCCTGCACACCCTGAGCAGCAGGATTATGCACACGGTGCCATTGAACAACACACTCAGAGTAGAGATCTCTTCAAACGCGAGGGGCACAAAGTTTCCAATGAGCTGAATGGTGATAATGTAGAGAACTATCAGCAGCGCAGCAGGAACGGCGTTGCCCACCAGCCGGTGGATAAACTGGTCGCGCATCGCATGATAATTGGGCTCAAGAGCCAGGAACATCGAGGGAACCCCCACCATAAAAAAGTTCAAAAACGTCAGCTGTATTGGCTGAAAGGGATACCCGAATGACAGGATGATAAAGAGAATCGTGAGCAGCACCGAATAGATGGTCTTAACGATATAGAGCGAGGCGACGCTTTCGATGTTATTGACGACCCTCCTCCCCTCGCGCACCACCTGCACCATGGCGGAGAAGTCCGAGTCGATCAACACAAAGTCAGCCACCGTGCGGGCAGCATCCGAACCGCTTGCCATGGCAACGCTGACATCTGCCTCGCGCAGGGCCATGGCATCATTGACGCCGTCGCCGGTCATGGCAACCATCTTATTGTTTTTCTTGAGCGCTTGTATCATTTCTCGCTTCTGGTCTGGCGAGGTGCGGCCAAATACGGTGTAGCGGTCCATGAGATCCTCATAGGAATCACCGCTGGACATCTTGCTCATATCCACAAAGCGCTCGGGGTTCTCAATACCCGCCATGGCCGCAATAGTAGAGACCGTTTGCGGGTCATCGCCGGAGATCACCTTGATGTCAACGCCGTCCTCTCGGAAGAATTCAAAGGTTTCCGGTGCGGATTCACGAACATGATCGGCCAACACGAGGAGAGCAAAAGCGGTAAGACCCTCGGGAAGTTCCTCTTCCAGGATGGCAGCGTGAGTGTGAGCAACCAGCATAACGCGCAAACCGCGCTGGCTGTAGCTTGCAATCTGCTCCTTGAGCCCGGCACTCATCTGAGGCAAGACAATCTCGGGAGCTCCCAGCACAAACGTACCCTGCTCGGTAAAGCCCTGTGCGCTCCACTTGCGGGCAGAAGAAAAAGCCACCGCCTGGGAGGCAGCCCACGTGCCCCGTGGCAGAAATCTCTGTCGCAATGCGAGTTCTGTTTCGCTCTTGTCCGCCATAGTAGCCGAGAGCTCCCCGAGCGCCGCCTCGGTCTCTTCCAAGCTTGCGCCAAGCGGCACAACCTCTTGTACCGAAAGCTTGCCGTCGGTGATGGTGCCTGTCTTGTCCAAACAGAGCGTGTCGATGCGCGCGAGCGTTTCTATGGAGGGCATCGACTGGGTAAGCGTTTTGTGGCGCACCAGATTTAAGGCACCAATGGCAAACGCGACACTGGTGAGCAGCACGAGCCCGGCAGGAATCATACCAATGCAGGCGGCAGTGGTCTTGAGGAGCGTCGCAGAATACTCATGCAAACTGAAATATTCACGCACAAAGAGCGCCGCGCCCAAGGGAATAAGGGCAAAGGTAAGGGATTTGATGATAAAGTTGATAGTTCTCATCAGTTGCGAGTTTGACTGCTTTTCGTACTTAGACTGCGCAGAAATCGCGTGCGCGTAGCTGTCTTTTCCTACGGCTGCTACTTCAACGAATCCGCTGCCCGCAACAACAAAGCTCCCCGAAAAAACCGTGTCACCCGGCGCTTTCTTTACCGAATGCGACTCACCGGTAAGCAATGATTCGTCCAGCTCAAGGCCCTGGCGGGCAACAACAACACTGTCAGCACAAACCTGGTTGCCCGTGGCAAGCACGAGCGTATCACCAAGTACCACCTGCTCCTGAGAGATGGACTGCTCCCGGCCATCGCGGATAACGCATACATGCGTCTGGGTGATAACCGATAGCCGGTCGATAGTGATCTTGGCGCGTATCTCCTGCGCGGAGCCGATGATGACGTTGGCCAGGGCTACCAGGAAAAAGAGGCCGTTCTTGTACTCCCCCGCAAGCATGACCAGCACAAAGAGGGTCAACATGAGAACGTTAAAGAGGGTGAGTGTGTTGTCACGAAGGATGCGTGGAATCGTACGGGTCAGTCCGCGCGGCGGCGTATTGACCTCGCCTCGCGCAACGCGCGCGTTTACTTCTTGAGTTGTCAGTCCGCGGAAAGGTGTTTGCACTTAGCCTCCTGATTACACTGCGCCCATTGTCGCACAGGCGAGGCCATTATTAAGCTATGCGCTCTCTTTTGATGCCTACGCGTTTACATTGGCGAGGCAAAGGGGCAGGATTCTATCTTCGCTGTTGCTTACCTCGCGACAGCATTCTATTGATATGGGCCCTGAGTTCCTTGAAAGCACTCCGCGGATTCATCTCGTCCAATGACTCTATCAAGAGCAGCACATCGCTGCTGTCAAGACTTTCCCTCTGGCGCGAGATCTCAGAAGCGCGGCTGTTTACGATAAAGAGCAGGATGTCTTCCTGGCTCGCGCCCTCGCCCACCATACTCGAAACAACTCTGCTCCTGGCAGCAAACTGTATGAAGTCCTTGTTCATGAGCGTATAGTTCAACCTGCCTTTTTCATCACTATAGCGCTCAACTATCGCCCGGTATTCGGGCGACAGGGTCATGTCAACCTGTTCTTCCGGGGCCTCTTCATGCACGTCATCCGGCATGATCTCAGGTATCTCCACAACCTTGATGTTGCCTCTCGCAGAAAACGGCAAACCGTTCGTCAGCTCAAACGCCTCGTCAAAGGCCTCCAGCGGAAACAGCGTCTCGTCAAAACTGCCGTAGGGCAGCATATCCGAAGAACGCTTGTCGATGGTGCATACGGCGGTTAATCCGTCGGTGCGCAGTATCTTGATGCCGGCTCCCCCTGAGGCAAGTTTTTGCTTATAAGCCAGGGCAGGTATAGTGGAAAGCTCTATGGCTTTCGTGCGAATAATATTCGGTATCATGGCAAGCCTTTCTCCTCTTTGTTGCTCGCAGAGCTTTTTGCAAGAAATCTTTGTGCTCTCATGTTACTCCTACCTGATGCTTCTTCCTCGCCACAGCCGGCATAAGTCGCCAAGTCGTCCAAATGCGAAGGTTTTGGATAATTGCATAACGTCAATTTCTTTCAGCTTTCTTAAAGAGCAGGTCAGATGAGTGCTCATGACGGTAGCAATTTTTTGGCAGTATCAAAATCCCGCATAGGGGCGATTTTGATGCAAGTGCAGCTACTTCTATTACACAGAGCTGGTTCTTGGTCTCCTTTGGTCTGCTTTGGTCTGCTTTGGTCTCTTTTGGTCTCCTTTGCCTGTAATTTGCAGAGCGGAGCAGGAAACCCTGTTGGAACGCAGAGAGATTCCCCGGTGCTCCGCTGCACTCCCCTGCTGATAAGTCAGTGCTCTTGCGTGTGATGTTTGGATAAGATAGCATCTACTGCGGATAGCTTGAGATGGTTGCCTGCTTAGGAGGACAAGTGCCATGCGTGAGATAAACCCTGAACACATCAAGGCCTTAAAGGAACTGATGAATCGCGGACCCTTTTATCAACTTCTCTCCATGAGATTGTGTGAAGTGGCCGTTGGCTACGCACTCGTAGAGGTAGATCTGCAGGACAAGCATCATAACCCCTTTGGCACCGTCCACGGCGGCGCTTACAGCGCCATGATTGACACAGCCGCCTACTGGTCTGCCTACTGCGAGCTTAACGAGGGTGTTGGGTTAACGACAATCGACCTAAACGTGAACCTGCTTGCCATGGCCAAAAGCGGGTTGGTCTCGGTTGAGGGACGCTCGTTAAAAGTAGGGCGCAGCCTCTGCTTAACAGAAGCCTCGGTTAAAGATGAGAGCGGAAGACTCCTTGCTCATGGCACCTCAAAGCTCATGGTGCTGCAGGGAAAGCAATCCATCGCCACAGCAATCCAGACAATGGACCATACAGAGCTGCCACCAAAGTTTCTTTAATCCTCTGCCTTGTTCGCAAGTAAAAACGCAACAAGTTCTCTATACTTTGGAGTATCTGCAGTTAAGCACCCTGAGGTAACGGAGGAGAACACAATGGCATCCAAATTAACTTCAAGAGAAAAGATCTTAGCAGTGGTGG
>JAISPK010000145.1 GCA_031274985.1 Coriobacteriales bacterium
CCTCTTTGTGTTGACTCAAGACTTGCTGGTCTAGCCGAGTATTCTTGCGAGATCTTCTTCGGGTGTTGAGGTAGGTGCGATGCCAAAGTTCTCAACAAGAAAGTTGAGTACGTTAGGCGAGACAAACGCCGGCAGAGTTGGCCCCAGCAGCATATTCTTCAGCCCGAGATACAGGAGCGTCAGCAGGATTGCCACCGCCTTTTGCTCGTACCAGGAAAGCACGAGGGTGAGCGGCAGGTCGTTTACCTCGCACTCAAAGGCTCCGGCAAGCGCAACGGCTACCTTGATAGCCGAGTAGGCATCGTTGCATTGGCCCATGTCCATGATGCGCGGCAGACCGCCGATGGTTCCCAGGTCAAGATCGTTAAAACGAAACTTGCCGCAGGCCAGCGTGAGTATCACCGTGTCTTCCGGTGTCTGTTGTACAAACTCGGTGTAGTAGTTGCGGCCCGGGCGCGCTCCGTCGCAACCGCCAACGAGGAAGAAGTGTTTGATGGCACCGGCCTTAACGGCATCGATGACCGTATCGGCCACACCCAAAACGGTTCCGTGCGCAAAGCCGGTCATAACCGTAGAGCCCCCGTTGATGCCCTGCCTCTCCTGAGTCTGAGCGTAACCTCCCAAAGCGATAGCTTTATCTATCACCGGTGTAAAATCTTTGTCTTTACCGATGTGCACCATCTCCGGATAAGAAACGACTGACGTGGTAAAAACTCTGTCCTTATAGGAATCCCCGACTGGCATCAAACAATTAGTAGTAAAGAGAACGGGTGCCGGAATATCAGCAAATTCCTTTTTCTGGTTTTGCCAGGCGGTTCCAAAGTTTCCCTTGAGGTGTGCGTACTTTTTGAGCTCGGGGTACGCATGGGCAGGCAGCATCTCTCCGTGAGTATAGATATTGACCCCACGTCCTTCGCTCTGATCAAGCAACAGCTTGAGGTCGAGGAGGTCGTGCCCGGTTATGACGATAAAGGGGCCCTCTTCAACGGCGAGCGTTACCTCAGTAGGTACCGGTGTGCCGTAGGTAGAGGTGTTGATTCCGTCGAGGATCTCCATGCATACCAGATTGATGCGGCCGCACTCAAGCACCAGGGGCAGGAGCTCGTCCATACCATAGTCAGCGTTGCCAACCGCACAAAGTGCCTTGCGGAAAAACGCATCGGCTTCGTCAGTTCTGGCGCCCAGCGCCTGTGCCTGGTGTGTATAGGCTGCGGCACCACGAATACCAAACAGAATCAGTGACTTGAGGCTGCGGATGTCTTCATCGGCTCCCCACAAATCGTTAAGGGGGTATACTCCTGCAGGGCTGCCCGACTCAGCGATGAGCTGTTCTACCTGCGCTACCCGCTTTTTGATGTCCTCGTCGTCAAAGTTGACGTTGGTTCCTGCAACAAAGAGGTTGTCGCGTATCAGTATGTCTGCAAGCGCACTGGCCTCCTCGCCAATCGATTGCGCTAAGCAAATCAGCGCTCCGGTCAATTCGTCTTGCAGATTAGCTGTTTGCGCCTGCTTTCCGCAGACTCCCTGCTTTTCTGTGCACCCTGTGCCTTTTGATGTCTGCTCGCATTGAAAACAAAACATGCTTTGCATTTGCACCACTCCTTTCGTTTTGAAGTTTCTTTTTTGCTGAGGCGCCTGGTTGTTCTGGCCCCACCGGTCATTTGTTCCACCATAGAGAAGCTCCAAAACATTTTCAGTTGCATTTGCAACTTTTCACCTTTTTTTGTATGGTATTTTTGTCAAACACAAAACCTCGATTGGACCACTCATGAACCTTGAAGCGCTCGGTACCTGCACGCTGTTCACCTCAATCAAAGAAGATGAGCTCTCGGCCATTCTCACTTGCTTGGGCGCAAAAACAAAACACTATACCAAGGGGCAGTTTATCTTTAAAACCGGCACCAAGCTCACCCGTGTCGGCGTGGTTCTCGAGGGCTGCGTGCACCTCATCCAGGAGGACTATTGGGGCAACCGGCTCCTCATAGAGCAGGTGACACCGGGAGAGATATTCGGAGAGGCCTTTGCCTGCTCGCTCAACGAGGTGCTGCTCTTAGACGCCCAGGCCGCAAAGGATTCAACGGTGCTGTTTCTTGATTTTCAGCGCCTGGTAACCACCTGCTCTTCTGCCTGCGCGTTTCATCTCAAGCTGATCACCAATATGGTCTCATCGATGGCTCGCGAGAATATCGCCTTGACGCGCAAAATCGAGCACACCAACCGACGGAGCATCTCCGACAAGATACTCTCGTATCTTTCTACCCAGGCACTTTTGCACGACTCCTCTCATTTTGAGGTACCGTTTTCCCGCCAGGAGTTTGCCGATTACCTCGCGATAGACCGCGCCTCACTCTGCCGGTCTCTGGCCGCTTTGAAAGAACAGGGTGTCATCGATGTGCAGGGAAGAAGCATCTCGCTACTTACCAGCGCGGATGTCTGATGTCTACCAGACCTATAGGAATTAAGAGCATTAAGCAGTAGAATGGTGTCGACTGTAAGGGATTGTTAAAAACTGATGGAACGTAACTATGCTCAGTGGTGTTCAAAAAAACATTGAAGATCTGATCGATCGGCAGAAGACCACCTTGGTCAGCTCTGTTGACGAACAGGGTTTCCCCAACACCAAGGCCATGCTCTCCCCAAGAAAGCGGGAGGGCATCAAAGTTTTCTACTTTTCTACCAACACTTCGTCACTGCGCGTTGCGCAGTTTCGCAAGAATCCCAAAGCCTGCCTCTACTTTTACGACAGACGATTTTTCAGGGGCATCCTGCTCAGGGGAACCATGGAAGTCCTTGAAGACGCCAAGACCAAGAAGATGATCTGGGAAAAGGGAGATACCCTCTATTACCCCGAGGGGCTGACCGACCCCGACTACTGCGTGTTGCGCTTTACCGCCAAAAGCGGGCGCTTCTATTCCAATTTCAAATCAACCGACCTTACCCTTTAAGGGCCGGGGCCCGTGAGTTGAGGTGGGGCTGTCTGCCTGCGGGAGACAAACAGCCCCGGTTTTAGAGGGCTTTGCCTGGGCTGCCCGTGACGATATCGCCAGCTGCAGCTATCGCTGGTCGCAGCTATTACCAGGCACGGCTACCGCCGGTTAATCACAGCAGCTCCTTTTCAGCCTCTACGATAATGGCCCTGATCTTGTCGGCAGCGTCTTGCTCCAACGGGGTGGGCTTGTGCTCCGTGAGAATCTTTTGCACCATTGCGTTTGCCCTCTCTTTTACATCGGTCTCGCCAGCAGCGGCCCAGGAGCTTCTCATGGTGCGGTCAAAGAGTTTGGTTTGGGACGATTCGCTTTTCATAAAGTCAATCGTGTGTTGCTCGCCCAGGAAGGTGCCGCCCGGTTGCACCTCGTTGATAACATCAACGGCCAGCGTGGCGTCGCTCACCTCAATTCCACGGAGCACCCGGTTGACCATCGTAGCTATCTCAGCATCAATGACCAACTGCTCGTAGGAAAAAGTCATCCCCAGGTCCAGCATGCCCAGTCCGTAGATCAAATTGACGCCGCCCATAGCCGCGAGAAGAGCCGTGATGGTTTTTTCGTGGCCGGACTGGCAATCAACGATCTTTGAATCTGCCTATCCGCCGGCAGTATAACTGGGTAGATTGTAAAACTGCGCCAGAGCAGCTACCCCGGCGGCAATCATGCCCAGCTCGGGGGACCCCACCGGGGCAGTAATGCAACGCATATCAAAGGTTGTCGTAGAGCTTCCGTAGATTACCGGCGACCCTTTGCAGGCAAGCTGGTTGAGTACGATGCCACCCAGGATCTCGCAGTTATGCACCACCAGGGTGCCGGCCACAGTGACCGGCGTAGTGCCGCCGGCAAGACCCATGGACAGTATGTTGATTGGAATACCGCTGCGGGCAAACTCCATGATGATAGAGCTCCCGTGATCACTCATCTGCAGCGGACTGGTGGGGCAGATCAGCGCAGAAACTACCGGACGGGCTCGCAGCTCGTCCATTCCCCCCGCAATGGCAGCACCCATCTGTATATAGCGGGCGGCAGCACTGCCGCTTGCCAGGTCTATGTGGTGGCAATGCTTTGTTGTGTTGCTCAAGAACGCTTCTGCCGCAAGCAGGTCGCCGGTCTCGGGCGGCGCGTCGCGTCCCACGATTGCCTGTGAGTACACATCGATGACATCGAGTGCGTCAACTACGAGAGCGGTTTCCCCTACATCCTTAACCGTAGGCAGACGGAACTCACCGGTAAAGGCGTCGTACATCTCAACGCCGGCACCAAAGTTGGTCCACGCCACTCTGCTGCCCTGCAGCACCCGGTCGTGCCGTTTTTCCCTGCCCGCCAAAAGCACGTGGCTGGGAGCAGAGTCAATTGCTCCGTTTACGATATGCTCCGGTATCTTCACGATGCCCGTGCCCGTATCTACGTCGCAGCCGCCATCCTTAAGCACGGCAAGCGCTTCTTTGTTGTGAAACTTCATCCCGGTGTTCCTCAAGACCTCAAGACTGGCCTGATGTATTGCGCTCACTTCGTCGTGCGTGAAAAAGTCAGCGCTAAAACCAGCCTTGGTCGTGTAAGAAGCTTTTTGGTTTCTAGTAGGCATAGTAACCTCCTTCTGCTTATTTTGAAGTACGCCTTAAGCCTCTTCAATCGGTTGGTGCTGGCACTATAAACCGTGTGGTAACCACGCAGTCAAGTACTTTTTTTGAGAATTTTTTCTGCTCTGTCTCGGGTATAATGAGCGCGTGTAGGCAGTAAAGAACGGCACGGCCATGATCAAGCAAAATAAGTATTCAATCCAAGAAGTTGAGCAGTTTCTTGGAATCCCTCGCACCAAGATCCGTCATTACATGGATAAAGGTCTTCTCGATGTTCAAAAGGACGATCAGAGCGGCTATTATTTTTACTGCTTTGAGGACCTCATGCGGCTCTGCCAGATTGTTTACTACCGGGAGCGCCTGGGATTTTCTATGGAAAAGGTGGAGCAGCTCCTGCAAACCAGTGACTTCAGGCTGCTTGACTCGATGACCAAGAAGCAGCTGGACTTTCTCAATAACGAGATTGCCCAGAGGAGCCAGCAGCGCAAGACCATGATTTTCAATCGCAAGATGATCGACCGCCAGCAAAAATTCGAGGACACGCTCACCGTGATACCCTTCGATACGGTGTATCTGGTTCCCTATGCGTACTACTTCTTTCCCAACCACGAGGTGTACCCGATAATCTATGGTGCCTCCGAGTTTTGCTATAGCAAAAAAG
Organism: Coriobacteriales bacterium; assembly: GCA_031274985.1. GTDB lineage: Bacteria > Actinomycetota > Coriobacteriia > Coriobacteriales > UBA8131 > WQXH01. The sequence goes on from JAISPK010000145.1 coordinate 5,229, forward strand.
CGGTGTCGCATGTAAAGAAGTGCTGCCTGGTGTTTGAAGAGGATGCCGAGTTTGTTGAGCCCAGGGCCTTCAAGAGTTTTCTCACAGAGAGCGAACGGGTCGAAGGAGGCATGTGTATCTATTCTTCGACCCTAACTCACCGGGATGTGCATGACCCAAGCCTGCTGCAACCGGCTCTTGACTGGGCTGCCCAGCATCGCTTTAGCATCAAGGGACGCATTTTTCTCACCCACTTCTTTCCCTATTACGCTGAGGGCATGACCTACTACTACGTTGAGACCTTTTTGCCCATAAATCTTTAGAATAGTAGTCAAAGCAAGTTCTTGACGGAAGGATGCTCATGGAGATGATAGATGCTGTCAGGGCGCGGCATGCGGTGCGAAACTATCAAAACAAAGCGATTGAGCCCGAGAAGGCAGAGGCGCTGCAGCGAGCCGTAGAAGAATACAACGCGCAGTTTGGTTTGAGTATTCAGCTGTGCCTCGATGACCCTCAGGCTTTCAGCAACTTTCTTGCCCGGTACGGTAATTTCAAAAATGTCAGCAACTACTTTGCTCTGGTTGGCCCCTCCTCAGAAGGAGCAAGCTTGGAGAAATGCGGTTATTGTGGGCAAAAGCTGGTTTTGTTGGCACAGACTCTTGGCCTGAACACCTGCTGGGTAGGATTGAGCTATGACAAAAAGAAGAATGCCGTCAAGGTAAAACAAGGTGAAAAGCTCCATCTGGTCATTGCCTTGGGCTACGGTGAGACCCAGGGCAAGGCCAGCGGTTCTAAGCCAATGAGCAAGCTCTGTCGCAACGCCAACAACGAGGAATTCCCCGCTTGGTTCGTTGCAGCCATGCAAGCTTCCCTGTTAGCGCCAACCGCGCTCAACCACCAAAAGTTCCTGATTACCCTGCACAAAAAGCGCGTGGAGGCGCAGTCCCTGCCCGGGTCGTATTCCAGGGTTGATCTTGGCATCGTCAAATGCTGCTTTGAGATCGGAGCGGCGGCGGCTGGTGCGCAACAGGGAACAGACTGGGATTGGGTCTCGTGAGTTGAGACCGGGTCGAGTGAGTGAGGAACGGCACGCTCTGTGAGTGCGGAGCAGCGCCTGCTGGATTTTGTGTCGTGGCACCTGCATAAGCCAAGGACTATAATGCTGCTATTCTTTTGTGGAGAGGAACAATCATGAGTGATTTGAAGTATGCCCTTATCGGATGTGGACGAATATCGCAATACCATTTGGCAGCGGCGCTGGAAAACGGTCTCAAGGTTGAGGCCCTCTGTGACATCTACCCTCCGGCTATGGATGTCTTGGCCGAGGAGGCAGGACTCAGCCAGGTGCGCAAGTACACCGATCACCGTGAGATGCTCGAAAAAGAAGACCTGGATCTTGTGGCCATCACCACTAAGAGCAGTCTCCATGCAGCCACGGCTTTGGACTGCATACGCAAAGGTGTACACGTGATCATCGAAAAGCCCCTGGCTCTGTCGCTCGCCGATGCTGACGAGATCATCAAAGAGAGCGCTGCTTACAACGTTAAGGTCTGCTCCTGCCATCAGAATCGTTTTAACAAGCCGATCCAAAAGTTGCGCTCGGCTGTGGAGGGCGGCGATTTTGGCAAGCTCCTCTATGCCTCAGCCACTATTCGCTGGAGCAGAAGTGAGGCGTACTATAAGCAGGCTGCCTGGCGCGGAACCTGGGCAGAGGACGGGGGCACGCTGATGAATCAATGCGTTCATAACATCGACCTGCTGCGCTGGATGATGGGCAATGAGATCACCGAGGTGTTTGCCTATACCGATCAGCTGGTGCATGACTACATTGAGGGAGAGGACTTTGGCATTGCCCTCATCAAGTTTGCCAATGGCTCCTATGGCGTTCTTGAGGGTACCTCTGACATCTACGAGGATGATCTTGAAGAAACGCTCAGCATTTTTGGGACGCAAGGAACCGTTCAAATCGGCGGTAAATCGCTTAACCTCTTTGAGCATTGGCAGTTCAAGGACTCTGTCGAAGAACTCGCCTCGCTCCAGGAAAAATATGGGGAGAGCCCCAGGAATATCTATGGATTTGGACATCTCCCCCTCTACGCAGACATGATTGCGGCAATCCGCGACAATCGCAAGCCCTACATTGACGCGGTTGACGGGCGCAATGCGATTGAGCTTATCTTGGCTATCTATAAGTCTTCAGCAGAAGGCAAGCCGGTCAAGCTGCCGATTAAAGACGTAGCAACCTTGGACTTTGTCGGTCGTTTTTAGCTCCTGGTGGAGCAAGACACGCGGAGGACGGCCCCTTGAACAACAGGGGCCGTCCCCTTGGTCCCGCCAGATGCGTCATTGCGAGGGACACAGCAGCGAGAAAAGTGCGAGCAAGCAAAACAGCAAGGCAATCCAGAGCAATAGCTGACTGTCTATCTGGGTTGACCTAACCCCAACGACCCTCGTTTTTTGCAAGCGCCGTGCTGTCCCCCGGGTCGCCGCCTTGCTCTTCGCGACAACAGTAGGAAACCTTTCCGGGCCTCAACATCCTGCTACTCCTCTCTCTCCAAGTGCCCCCTTGGGGCTGAGTAGGCAACGATGTGTGACAGAGGAACAAGGCTGGTGAGACCGGGACGCACCAGCCTCGTCTCTCTGTTTCACACCGTCACTTCCTCCAAACTTACTGCTCTCCAACAGGGCGGGCGCCGCTGCCTCAAGCGAGAGTAAACGCCTCGTTTTTTGCCAGCTGTTGCTTGAGAGGCACCTGCACTAAAGAAAGCGTGGTTTCCTGGGGTGCTTTTCTTTTCTCGTCAATCAGGGAACTCAGTGCTTCGTACTCTCTCTTTGCCTCTAATTGCGCGCCTGCGCGAATCACGTTAACAAAAGAAAAATGCTCAATAGCCAGCTTGACGATGTCCGCATCGAGCTTTTCCTCGTTTGCCATCTGCCACAGAACGCTCTCGGTTTTTTCTCTGCTCATCCCTCGGCGGTAGGGCCTGTCCTCGGTTAAGGCGGTTACCACGTCTGCGACAGCCATGATGCGGGAGAGTTTGCAGAATTCATTGCCGGGCACATGAAAGGGGTAGCCGCTTCCGTCAATCCGCTCGTGATGAAACGCCGCCCAACGCGCCAGTTGTTTAAAGCCGCTCATCTTGTTCAGAATGGTATAGGTGTAATACGTGTGTTTGCGAATGATGTTGAATTCCTCTTCGGACAACGACCCGTTTTTCTCTAGGATCTCGTTGGGCACGGCGAGTTTTCCCAGGTCGTGCAGCAAACCTGCTATCTCCAGCATCGCACATTCGTTGGAGGAGAAGCCGGAAAGCCCGGCAAGCTGTTTGGCCACCGCTGCTACCCCCTTTGAGTGCGTAGCGGTAAAACTGCTTCTGAAGTCGATGATCTGCGACACGATTCCGGCAAAACTCCGCAGCGTTTCCAGGTCAATGACTTCCTGCGAAAGCTGCATGCTGCCCAATGCCTGCTGATAACTCAAAGAGGAAGCGGCTTCGATCCAAAAGTACTCCCGTTCGGTCAGTCGGGCAAAAGCAGCGAGCGTGTCAGGGTGAAAGACGCTTTCTGTCTTGTGGATCTTTACGAGTATCTCGGGAACCTGCTCTAAGACCTCACGGGATTCATCAAACAACACGGCAACCCTGTCTGCCAGATGAATGATATAGCAGCCCAGCGGTACGCTCTTGCCCTTGTCGCAATAGGAGGCATGATGATGCTTGATGAGCTCCGCAGATTCTGCCAGCGGGTCAAAGTGCCTGAGGAGCTCGTATCCCAGGTGGGCGTGTGTGTTAACGTCGATGCCCTGAGCCTCAAAGGTAAGGATCCTGTCCCGCTCCTCATCAGAGAATATGCCAATGTCGTGCAGCAGCGCAGCAAAGATGATGTTTTGGGCGTCAGCGCTTTTTAGCTTCATTGCCTGCACCAGACGCCGTGCAATGCAGGTCACGATCTTGTGGTGCTTGTTGAGTGAAGGTGAAACCAAATTGATAGCCTCCGAAATCACTCTGACAAAGTCGTAAATGTGTATTTGATTTTCAACAGATAGCATTTTGCCCAAACCCTCACCACAAAAAACTTTTTACTTACTCTCTCTTGCTTTTATTTAAAGTACCGGTCTTCCAAGGGGCAGATCAACGTAAAGAGCGTTGCCAGGTCAGACTGATATTGTTCGGGGCTGTTTCCGAAGGTTGAAAAATTCAACGCTGCGGCACCAAAGCAGTAATACGAAAACACGCTGATAAAGGTGTCGATATCAAGGGGCTTGATCTTCTTTCGCTCCACCATGCGCTGCAAGAGCGGCCTTAGGATAAACGATATGGGATCAAGGATATTCTCTTTGATAAAGAAGCAGCTTTCGGGATCGGCATTGACCTCACGCACCGCAGTGATCAGTATCTTGTCCATGAAGTTTCTAATCTCTTTGCCGTAGTGAAACTCTGCCTTCATGAGCACTTCATGAGGCGGTGCGGTTTCTGACAGCTGGAGCAGCCTCCCCAGGTCGGGGCAGGCTTTTTTGCGTTCGTTGGCATAGATATCATAAAGACTTTTGAGGATATCCGCCTTTGAAGAAAAGTAGTAATAGAGTGAGGCCGCGTTAATCTCGGCTGCGCAGGCAATCTCCCTGGTTGACACCTTGGTGTACCCGAACCTTGAAAACAGGTCAGCGGCAACAAAGAGGATTCTCTCCCGCGTTGAAGTAGTTGTTTTGATCATGTTCCCCTCCACTAAGAACAGAAATCTATCAACCGTTTGATAGGAGTAATATATCTACCGAACGTTTGGTTGTCAAGGGTAAATTTTGCTGTTTTTTGGTTGTTCCTTGAGCGGTTTTTTGGGCTGCCTGTTTGCCCGGAGGACGGGGACGTGCTGACAAAAAGGGGGGGCGTCGCTGGGACAACCTCCGGCCTAATTCTTCATCGCAGCGCCAAGGAACTTGCTGAGCATGGCGATGATTTTGCTTTCCTGATCAAGCTGCCTCACGCTGTAGGTAGGGTCAGAGAACGATTTGACTCCCATGATTTGCAGGGAGCCGATAAGGACATCAGCAAAGGTCTCTGAGTCAAAATCAGCGTCTATCCTCCCCATAGATTTTCCGTGGTTGAGTATCTTTACCAAATACTCGGAGTTTTCGATATTAGATTCTGAAAAGAGAGCATTTGCAACGGGGTCCTGAAACAATCGCATGTATACGATTTTGGTGATGAGCACCATCCGTATGTATTCCTTTTGATCGCTTGACTCAAACGAATAGGCCAGCGTTCTCACGACCACCTCTGGTTTTGCCGTTTCTATCAGGGTGCACATCTCCTCAACAGGCTGACGATTGTCATATTGATGATTGGCGTAGTATTCGTAGGCAAAATCCAAAATCTTCACTTTATTTTCAAAGTGGTAATACAGTGAAGCCGGGTTGATCCCGACTCGTTTGGCTATGTCCCTGATGCTCACATTTTCGTAACCAGCCATACTGGTCAGTTCGATAAACGCGTCAAAGATGAGTTCTTTGGTGCCCGAAAGCTGATTCATGACTGGCTCTTTTCTAGTAATTACATCCCGTGCATTCCCTTGTCCCGTTTCTACACCACAAGAAGGAAAAAGCCGTTCAGAGAATCATAGCGGAGAAAAGTACTTTGTGCTATATGGATAAAGGACTATTTCGCCTCGCGAGACATTAATCGCAGGTAATGGTAAGTTTTTTGCCTCTGTTTTAGGTATTATGTGAGCAAGTGTATTATTTCTGGGAGGCGGGAGAATCATGGGCGCGCTATCCAACCAACCAACACGGAGGATAACCCGGAGAAGCTTTGTGGCCGGTATGGCTGCAAGCGGAGTTGTGGCAGCACTTGGGGCGAGCGGCTGTACGGATCAGGGAGCCTCTGCAGCGTTGCGACAGATCTTTTATAACGGCAAGGTATATACGGCCCAGGAGGGTCAGGAGGCCACAGCATTTGTTGTTGAGGACGGCAAGTTCCTCTTTGTTGGCAGCGACGATGAAGCAACACAATTGGCCGGAGCCAAGGGCACCCTCATTGATCTCGAAGGCAGGCGGGTGATTCCCGGCTTGATAGATACGCATTCTCATTATCTGGGCTTGTGCTCTCTTGACCTTTTGGGCCTCGTACAAATAGACCAGACTTTGTCCCATGATGAAGTCCTCGCCCTCATCACAGAAACTGCCCGGGATAACCCGCTCGATGATCTGCCCGTTATTGTCGGGATGGGCTTTGGGGTCGACTGCATCCCCCTGGCTGCCGAGTTGGACAGAGCGTGTGACGACCGGCCGGTGCTTTTGGCGGACAGCGGAGGTCACAGTGGCTGGAGCAACACCAAGATGATTGAGATGGCCGGTCTTGATGCAAACACTCCTGACCCCAAGCCCGGGTTTAGCTTTTATGAGCGTGACGGTGCGGGCAATCTTACCGGGCGTGTTGTTGAGACCGATGCTCTGACCCATTTACTGATGGTGTCCGGCGCTGCATTGCCCGAGAACATCGTTTTGCAGCTTCCCTATATGATTAAGGCGCTGCATTCCTTTGGCTACACGGCGGTTTTTGATGCAGGGCTGTTGTTTGTGCAGGAAAGCGCTGCCTATGCGGCCCTCAAAAACCTGGACTCAACCCTGCAGGTTTATTGCTCGTTTCTTTTTAAGGGGGATCCTCCCGTAGAGGAGTTCTTTGCCACCATGGTGAGGGCACGGGAGCAGTTTGGGAGCTCCTGGCTTCACCCTACCACGTTAAAAATGTTCAAGGACGGCACGCTGGAAGCGCAGAGCGCCTGGCTCTCTGAAGAGTATCTTGCTCCGGGCTCAGGTTTTGGCGGAGAAGTGCTGACGAACGAACTGATGGTAGAGATGGCAAAGCGCGCCGGAGCCGATGGTTTCAATGTTCATGTGCATGCAATCGGGGACAGAGCAATTGATGAAACCCTTACTGTCTATGAGGCGCTCGGAGCAATCGACGGCACCAAGACAATGGCGCATGTTCAGGTTATGCCGCCAGGCGGCATCGAGCGCTTCGCGGCCCAGCCCGATGTTATCATTCAAACGACACCGGTATGGCTGAGGCAGGATGAATACACCTGGCAGGTCCTCGGACGCGAGCGGGCTTTGCGGCAAATGCCGCTGCGTTCCGCGCTTGCCGGAGGAACCCTCATAACCTTTGGAAGCGATGCGCCGGTCAGCGGCGGCCTCGATGGCGTTAACCCCTTTAACAATATGCACTGCGCAGTCAATCGTTCTTTTGATACCGAGACCTACTTTCCGCCGCAGTCTGAGGGTATCGACATAAGCTCCTGCATTGATGCCTACACCATCAACGGGGCAAAACAGCTGCGGGCCGAGCATTCCTTTGGGAGCATAACTGAGGGCAAAATGGCCAATTTTGTGATACTCGACCAGGACATACTCAAAATGCCGCCCAAAACGATCCGGGATGCAAACGCCCTTCAAACCTGGGTGCAGGGACAATGCGTCTACGACGCAACAGACCCGCTTACCATGCTGGTGGAGTTTATCGTTACCAAACTGATCCTGTAGCAGTCATGCTCATACCCGGCGCACCAACGCAAGGAGGAGAGGGCACTTGCCCTCTCCTCCTGTTTTGCGATTTTTAAGTGCAGCAGAGCGCTTAGAAGTAGCGGTTGAGCAGTCCCTGGAAGGCCATGCCATGACGCGCCTCGTCTTTGCACATCTCGTGCACGGTGTCATGAATGGCATCCAGATTAAGCTGCTTGGCCTTGGTTGCCAGATCCTTCTTGCCCTGGGTGGCTCCGTGCTCAGCCGCAACGCGCGCCTCAAGGTTTTTCTTGGTGGACACGTCAACGACCTCGCCCAGCAGCTCGGCAAATTTTGCGGCATGCTCGGCCTCTTCAAAGGCGATTCTCTTGTAGGCTTCTGCGATTTCGGGATAGCCTTCCCTGTCAGACTGGCGGCTCTTGGCAAGATACATGCCAACCTCGGTGCATTCGCCGGCAAAGTTCATCTGAAGTCCCTCGATGATTTCCGGGTCTACACCCTGTGCCACACCAATCCTGTGCTCGTCGGCAAATACCAGTCCGGCCGCAGCCTGCTTGGCGAATTTCTCAGCCGGTGCATTGCATTGCGGGCACTTTTCGGGGGCTGCCGCGCCTTCATACACATAACCGCAGATAGTACAAACAAATTTTTCCATTGTTGCTCTCCTTAATGAATAAGATTTTTATATAGGAATTGTTATACTCACAGCTGCACTTGCTTCTGTCAACCACCAAGCAGACGAGTGGACTAAAGCAGTAAAGGAGCAGCGTTTTGCTATACTTCGTTGGACGAGGTCACGTTGCCTGAAGCCTCAGCAGAGGCATTGTTTGAAGGGTAGGAAGCATGGAGCCACGCAAGATCATCATAATCGGTGCCGCAGGGCGCGATTTTCACAACTTCAACACCGTTTATCGCAACAATCCCGCGTACCGCGTTGTTGCCTTCACGGCCGCACAGATCCCCGATATCGCAGACCGCAAGTATCCGGCTTCGATTGCGGGCAGCCTTTATCCCGATGGTATTCCCATCTATGAGCAGGATAACCTGGCGCGCCTGATTAAGGAGCTGGAGGCAGACGAGTGTGTCTTCTCTTACAGCGATGTACCCTATTCAACGGTCATGGGCGTTGGGGCCCTGGTAAATGCGGCCGGTGCCGACTTTACGCTGCTCGGCCCCGCGAGCACCATGCTCAAAAGCACCAAGCCGGTCATTGCGGTGGGTGCCGTGCGCACCGGCTGTGGCAAAAGCCAGACCTCACGGCGCATCATCGAAGTGCTCATGGCTCACGGCCTCAAGGTCATTGCCGTGCGCCATCCCATGCCTTACGGCAATCTTGAGGCTCAAAAAGTGCAGCGCTTTGCGACCATTGATGATCTTGCGGCGCATGAGTGCACCATCGAGGAGATGGAGGAGTATGAGCCCCACGTTTCACGCGGCAATGTCATCTATGCCGGAGTGGACTACGAGGCCATCTTGCGCGCTGCAGAAAACGACCCCGACGGTTGCGACGTGATCTTGTGGGACGGCGGAAACAACGACTTTCCCTTCTACTCCCCCGATGTTATGGTCACGGTAGTGGATCCGCATCGTCCCGGGCATGAACTGTCTTACTATCCCGGCGAAGTTACCCTGCGGATAGCTGATGTCGTGGTGATCAATAAGATAGACAGCGCAAATTTTGAGGGCATCCTCACCGTTCGCAACAACATTGAGCGCCTGTGTCCTGAGGCAATGGTGATTGACGGAGCCTCAACGATTAGCGTAGACAAGCCGGAGGTCATTCGCGGCAAACGGGTGCTGGTCATTGAAGATGGACCAACCCTCACCCACGGCGAGATGAAGATCGGAGCCGGGGTAGTGGCTGCCCGTCGCTTTGGCGCGGCCGAGATCGTCGACCCCAGGCCCTCTGCCGCTGGCAAGCTGGCAGAGACCTTCAACATCTATCCGGAAATCGGTAGCGTGTTGCCCGCCATGGGCTACGGCGAACAGCAGATGAAAGACCTGGCCGCAACCATCGAACAGTGCGATTGCGATTCCGTGATCATCGGCACCCCGATAGACCTGTCGCGCGTTATCACTATCGACAAGCCCTGCGCCCGTGTGGAGTACAATCTGCAAGAAATCGGCAGTCCCACCATGGAAGACGCCCTGAACGGCTTGATCGATTCATTGTCTTCATAAAGTATTTGAGCGGCATATAAGACAAACGGCCGGGATTGCCCCGGTATTATCTCGTTAATTCCGTGCTAATGTCGGCAACTTGTCTGCGGCAATCTATTACAATGAAAACGTAGTGAACATACACCGTATGGGGCATCGCTACGGGCAGTAGGGTTGTTGCGTTTTTTGTGGTTTTCTGGGAGGAGTGGATCGACAATGAAAAATATCAAGAGGCTCATTAAGCATACAGCGGTATGGTTGTTTGCGTTTTTCTTGTTGTTGTCCGGTACGGCAGCGTTTGCGGCTGTGCCCCCTGAAAAGGGTGAGGCAAAGGCTGCAGTCGGGGTCAGCGCACTTGAGGCCAACCAGGAGATAACCGTTTTAGCCGGAGAAATCAGCACCCTGTTTCCGGACCCCGTTTTTGCGCAGGAGATTGCCAGTCAGTTGGGCAAAACGGTCAGCTACATTCCCTCCCCCGGAGAACTTGCCACCATCACAAAACTTAACATGCAGACAAAAGCCTTCTTAGATTGGACCGGCATCTCACTTCTCACCGGTCTGGAAGACCTTGACCTGGGAGGCAATGCGGTCGCAGGAACGCTTGGTGACCTTCCTACGTCCATCATCTGGTGCAATATCTCTGCGGCACCAATTACCGGGACCCTAAGCACCCTGTCTACGGCAAATGGCTACACCGTCTTGCGGGGAATAAATTTTTTCAACTGCCCAAACGTCACGGGTGCCATGGCCGACCTCAACGACCTGACAACGCTGACTAACATCAACCTGTCTCTCACACAGATCTCTGGCGACATCGGTGACCTGGCCTCTCATCCCAATATCACAAATTTTGAAGTGCTGTTTTTTGGAGGAATGAGCAATGTGAGCGGCTCCGTCGCGGGGCTGGCGGCAGCAATTCAGCTGGACTCGTTGATGCTCAATTCTACGCCCGTAACCGGCGATATCGGCACGCTTTCAGGCTTGGTTCAGTTGACCATGCTCTCTGCCTATGAAACCGACGTCACGGGAAACATATCTGTTCTGGCAAACATGCCGCTTTTGGAGTTTGTTGATTTGGGCGCTCCCGTGTCGGGGCCCGGCGTGTCCGGCTCATTAGCCAGCCTAGCAGGTTTTACCCACCTTAAAGAAGTCTATCTGGATGTCGATGGCATCACCGGGGGTTTAGCCAACTTCTCTGCCTCAAGTCTCTCCGCGCTGCATCTGTCGGGCAGTGGCATTACTGGCTCGCTTGCAGATCTGCAGCCTAATCTCCTGCAGGTTCTCTCGCTTCAGAATACCTCCGTCACCGGCAACGTTTCCGTCACCGGAACCTTCTCCATGCTTAAAGGCCTTGACCTCTCCGGATCAAGTGGTATCAACGGTGATATCAGCGGCCTCGTCTCAGACCTGTACGGCAATATCCAATTGCAGGTGGTGGTTCTCTCCGGCACCGGCGTCACGGGCAACACCGCTATCTTTCGCTCTGCGAATGCTGCCAATCTCGACAGGTTGGAGCTTTCGGGCCTTGCCATCACCGGCGATTTTGCCGATTTTGCCTTCCTGTATCAAATGAGTACCCTGGATCTTTCCGGCACTGGCATCATGGGCGACCCCCTGGCTCTCTCCATGTGTCAGGGAATGCAGAACCTCGGTCTCAATGATCTAAAGATCAATCTGGATACGCTGCTGTTCTTTGACGCACCTCGAGCTGTGCCCATTGCGGTGCAGTGGAACATGCAGGCTTTGACTCCCACCAACATCACGGGCGGCAGCGCTGCCAAGCAGGGCAACGACCTGGTATGGCAGCTGCCCGGGCCGATTGCCGGTACGCTCAGCTACGATTTTTCTACGTTGGTTTCGATTGGCGAAGCAGCGGATGTTGTATTCAGCGGCACTGTCTCTCAGGCATACAATAAGCTGACGCAGGTGTATACCTTTGTCGATTCAGCCGGCAACCCCCTCACTTTGCCCGCCGTTACCAGTGCGGTGAATCCTTTTGAGTTTCGCGTCAATGCCGACTACAATCGCTTTGTTGACAGCATGGGCAACCAGCTGGGTGGCGTTATCCTCAATGGCAAAGAGCTAACAGCCGGTGTTGACTTCACCTCAAGACCCGGGAGCACGATTATCTCAATCAATGGCAGCGTCTTTAAGAATATGCCCAATGGCACGTATCAGCTCATTGTATACTTCTCAGATGGTTACGCGATGCAGTCCTTAACCCTGAACTTGCCGAGGAACCTACCGCCCGCTGGTGATAGCGGGTATCCGCTGATTATGGTTGCTGTTGCGCTTTTACTGGCTTCAGGTGTCTGCGGCGCCTTGCTTTGGCGCAGAAATTGGAGAACAAAACTTTCTTATGCAAACAACACAGCACGTTGCGATTTCTGATTTAACCACCATGCGCCTGGGCGGGCCAGCCACCTGTGTTACTGAGGTGTGCTCTTCGGATGGGTGCGTCCGGGCCTATGAATTTGCTGCAGCAAAAGGTCTGCCGGTTTATGTACTGGGCGGCGGAAGCAATGTCATCGGCCGCGATGAAGGCTTCGATGGCGTTGTCTTACTCAATAAACTTGTTGGCATTGAGGTCATCGATGAGAGCCCGACTGAGGTCACCATAAAAGTTGCAAGCGGTGAGGAGCTTGATAATCTCGTTGCGTTCGCAACAGCGCGAGGGCTGAGCGGCATCGAGGCTCTGAGCGCAATCCCGGGATCCGTTGGCGGAGCGGTGATGCAAAATGCAGGCGCCTACGGCCAGGAGATCGCCGACGTTTTAGGCTCGGTTGAGGTATACGACACGCTTGAGCATCAGTTCGTCGTGCTTGAACAGAGTAAGTTGGATCTGGCATACCGGCACAGCATATTCAACAGTTCGGCCAAGGGGCGCTATTTCATACTCTCCGCTACCGTGCGCCTGAGCAGAAGCGTTTTAGAAGGTGTGTTGTTCGGCTCACTGCAAGCTTATCTGGACGAGCGGAAAATCACCGACCGAAGCCCGGAAATCATTCGCAACGCGGTCATGGATATACGGGCTACCAAGCTTCCCGATCCTTTGAACGAAGCGAGCAGTGGCTCCTTTTTCAAGAATGTAACGATACGCAAGGACGAACGCAAGGCGCTGCGCGAGAGGCATCCGGGAATGCCGGTCTTCGAAACCGAGCTGGGCTGGAGAATCTCAAGCGGCTGGATGATAGAGCAGTGTGGCCTCTCGGGTCAGCTGCTGCAC
>JAISPK010000062.1 GCA_031274985.1 Coriobacteriales bacterium
CGCCCGCTTCTTGCGTGACCGACTCGGTCACGAACGGGTACTGTTTGTCTCCGGCACAGACTGTTACGGCTCCTCTATAGACGAGGGCTATCGCAAGCTCAAGGAAGACGAGGCCTTTGAAGGCAGCGTCCTTGATTATGTGACCATCAACCACGAGGCTCAGAGTGCAACCCTGGCATCCTACAATATCTCACTGGACATCTACGAGGGCTCCAGTCTTGGCAAATCCAAGGCTCTTCACGAGCAGGTCACCAACGAGATCTTCGAAAAGCTCTACGACAACGGCTGGCTGGAGCTGGACGCCTCAGCTCAGTTCTATGACCCCGAGGCGCAGGTTTTTCTCAACGGCCGACAGGTTGTTGGCTATTGCCCGGTTCAGGGTTGCAAGAGCATGCATGGTTATGCCGACGAATGCGATCTTGGCCACCAGTATCGTCCCGAGGATCTGCTCGAACCAAAGAGCACGGTCACTGGTATTACGCCTGAGTTACGCGAGGTCAAAAACTGGTACTTTAAACTCCCGGAGCTGGCGGCGCTGCTCAAGGAGCACAATGCCCTTCTCGCCAAAGATGGTATCACGCGCTCGGTGGTGACCGACACCATCGGAGAGTTTTTGGTAGCACCCATCATCTACGTTAAGCAGGAGCATCTTGAGGAGTATCTTTCGCTCTCTTCTGAACTCCCGGTACATCACTATCGTCCGGTTGAAAAGGGCAAGGCTTCCTTTGAGCTGGAATTCACCGATCTCTTAAGCAGGGATACGGCCCGTGACCTTTTGAGTAAACACGCAATCAGGCTGCGAACCGGCAAAACCCTGGTTCCCTTTCGCATTACCGGCAACGTGTCCTGGGGCGTTGCTGCTCCGGCAAAAGAAGGGGCTGAAGGCCTCACTGTGTGGTGTTGGCCTGAGTCGCTGTGGGCTCCCGTCAGTTTCTCCCGCACCTGGTTTGAGAACAAGGGACACTGTATCGAAACCCACAATCCTTCTGCGGTTGGCGTCGACAAAGGCTCCTGGCAGGATTTCTGGTGCAGCAAGGATGCTACTGTCTATCAGTTTATCGGACAGGACAATATCTATTTCTACGGTGTAGCACAGCCGGCACTCTGGGCTGCCTTTAATGCAACTCCCTCAACAAGCCCGCATGCTGCCTCCGAACAAGGACAACTCCAGCAGTCAAAGTTGTTGGCTAACTTCCACCTGCTCTTCCTGGACAAAAAAGCCTCTTCTTCTGCTGCGGTAAAACCGCCGATGGCAGATGATCTGCTTGGTTTTTATACGGTCGATCAGCTGCGTGCGCATTTTGTTGCGCTGGGGCTGAGCAAGAAACCCGTGAGCTTCAAGCCCAAAGTGCTCAATCCTCAAGCTGACAAGAACGCTCCTGACCCGGTGCTCAAAGAAAGCGCTCTCTTAACCAATATCTTCAATCGACTCGCCCGATCCTGCTTCTACGAGGCTCAAAGGAGTTTTGACGGCATGCTGCCGGTTGCAGACATACCCGAAGAATTGCTTGAGGACGCTTCTCAGACCTGTTTAGCCTACGAATGGGCAATGTATCGCACAGAACTGCATACCGCGTTTGAGATAGCCTCAGAGTTTATCCGGCGCGCCAACAAATACTGGTCCGACGCAATCAAGGCTGCCGGCGAGGATATCGAAGCCCGAAGAGTGATATTGGCCGCCTCGTTTTACCTCCTCCGCATAGCAACGGTGCTGATGCACCCGATGGTGCCCGGTGGCTGCGACCTTATCGTCGAGAAGTTGGCCTTAGACGTACCACTTGAGGAGTTTTACTCCTGGAAGAATCTCAACAAGGGCAACGATGCCTTCTTCTCCCCTACCGATCTGCAAAACGGAGGTCATCTCCTCCTGGAGCTTCCGCCACGCTTTGACTTCTTTGAGAAGCACCCCTCGCAAATCTGAGGGACAGGGGGACGTGCTGACCCACTTTTGTCACACAAAAAACCGTGAAGCCCTCCTCGTGCCTCACGGTTTTTTGCGTTTGCTGCTGCTGATTACGCAGGCAGCTTGAAGTTTTCTTTGCCCTCAAAGACGTCGAGTGCCTCGTCAGCATCGTAGTCAGCAAGGGTGATGGCGCTGATGGCCTTGGTCAGGCGCACCGCCTCATCCAGTGAACGCTGATGAATATTGCGTCCGGTGGCATTGCCTGAGGCTCCGCCGGTGTGGATCTGATCGTAAAGCTGGGTGAGGAAGGTCGAAGCATCCACAGTTGATCCACCAGCGCAGACCAGACCGGTTCTTCCTGCAGCTTCAGAAGCGCGTGCCAGCAGCTGAGCAGAGCTGCAACCATCCGCAGGCTTCGGCGGATTGACCTTGACAAAGTCGGCGCCTAAACAGAGGGCGGCACCAGCGGCACCGGCAATCAGGTTGGCGTCCTTCTCGTCTTCTACTGCCTTACCGCGTGGATAGATCCAGAGCACCACGATGAGTCCCTGCGCGTGGGCTTCGGCAATCAGCTCTCCGGCCTCGGCCAGCATGGTTGATTCATACTCGGAGCCCAGGTAAATGGTGTAACCCAGACCCACAATGTTGACACCGGCTTCGCGCATGGCCAAAACCGCATCGAGCGAATAGAGCTGCGGAGAATACGGATCATCCTGCTTGGTTTTGATGAGGTGGGTTTTGGAGTTCATCTTTACCAGATAGTTGATGTCGGGGTAATCCTGGGCATACTGGGCAACCAGGCCTCTCTGGGCAGCCATTACACCGATGACTCCCTGTGACGCAATCCTGAAGAGATGTTCAGGGTCGTTGTCCGCCGGATCGATCCCCTCACCAAAGAAATCATCATTCAGATGCTCGAATTTCTGATCACAGGCAAAGAGCATGAGCCGACCCGTGTTTTGCGTTGCGGCAAGATAATTCTCTACATAGATATCTCTTGCCTCGGGTAATACGTCTACGGGGACCTTGATGTCCTCAATCGTAATCTGTGGCATATTTGCCTCCTTACTAATCCATTAACTACTGTGATTTTAGCATATGGAGGGTTTTGTGAAGTCCAGCTGTGTGAGAATTACCGCCACGAGCAATAACCCGCATCCAAAGGATTCCCTAAAAGTGAGAACCTCGCCGAGCAACAACACGCCGCCGAGCAGGCCAAAAACGCTTTCGGTGCTCATGACCAGGGCCGCCGGGGTTGGCTTGGTGTAGCGCTGCGCGATTGCGGCCAGGGTAAAAGAAACGCCGGTGGAGAGGAGCCCGGCATACAGAAGCTCCGGTGCAACCGTAAAAACCGCCTCAGTGGTCAGAGGCGTGTTAACGAAGAATCCGTCAAAGAGCGGTGCGCTTAACAGTGACAGTACACCCGAAACAAGAAACTGTACCGTGCACATGCCAAACAGCTGCATCAGGCTCAGCCGCGGAGCAAAATGGCCTACCACCAGTATCTGCAAAGCCCAGAACAGTGCACAGACAATCAGGATAGTATCGCCGCCCTGCAAGGAAAGCGTGGTGCTGATGCAGAGCAGATACAAGCCGATTACCGCAATGCCCACGCTGACCCAGGTGTTCCAGCGCGTTTTATGCTTGAGAAATATGCCGATGACAGGCACCATCACAATGTAGAGCGTTGTGATGAACGCAGACTTTGAGGCGGTCACGTACACCAGACCTATCTGTTGCATGTTGGAGCCCAGGTAAAGCACCACCCCGCAAATCAGCCCGGCAAAGAGCACACTCCTTAGGCGCAAGGGGGCCGGGTTACGGGGAGAAGCTTCGTTGGTTGGTGTGATGCTCACTGGGCGCCATCGCCTTGCCAGCCACATAACCAGCAGCACCAGCAAAACAAACAGCACTGCCAAAATACAACGGATACCGTTAAAGAGAAAGGGTCCGATATACTCCATAGCAGCGCGCTGGGCAACAAAACAGAGGCCCCAGATCATGGCAACGATGAGCAACACGCCAACAGAAGCAACTTCCTTGAAGCGCAGTGAGGGATGTCTCATGATCAGTTGTCCAGAAAGTTGAATCCGTCTTTGCTGGTTCCCCGGTACAGGATATTCAAATAATCGAGGATCTCAGCCGGCGCTACGATATCCCTGCTGTGGTCACGAAAGCCGTTAGTCACCGGCCACGAGCGGTGTTCCGTGAGACCGATGCCGTCGAATTGAAAGCAGGGAGGCTCCTGACGACGCTTGAATTCAGCACTGCTCACCCGGTTTAACACGTCAAGGATAGTCTCCTTATCAATGTCGGTTTTGATGGGATAGTTAGAAACGAATTCCAGAATCTCGTCCACACCCATGTTCTCCTCAAGGTGCAGGCGCAGGATCTGATCGAGGGTTTCGTAGGGAGGCAGGCTGTCGGTGTCCTTTTGCCCCTCATGGAGTTCTGCAGAGGGCTCCTTATCGAGGATGACCTGCGGAATATCGTTGGAGCGGCAATTGCGCCAATGCGCCAGCCCGTAGACATCGGTCTTGTACAGAGAGCCCAGTGGCGCCAGCGCGCCGGCCGTATCTCCGTAAAGGGTCGAGTATCCCACGGAACGTTCCGACTTATTGCTCGTATTGAGCAGGAGCCACCCATAGGTGTTGGAGAGGTACATGAGGATTACCATGCGCAAGCGCACCTGCAGGTTCTGTCGGGCAAGATCGGGGCCTTGCGCGCCCAGAAGCGCCTGAGCCTGCGCCAGAAAGCTCTCATAGAGCTCGGCCACAGAAAAGTCCAGCAGCGGTATGTTGATATTAGCTGCAAGCTTCCGTGAGTCCTCAACAGAGCCTTTTGAAGAAAAGGGCGAGGGCATCAGTATGCCGTGGACCTTATCCGGGCCGAGGGCATCGGCAGCCAGCGTTGCCACGACCGCTGAGTCGAGCCCGCCGGAAAGCCCCAGCACCACCTCTTCAAAGCCATTCTTGCGCACATAGTCACCAAGCCCTACCTTGAGGGCGCGCCAGGTAGCCTCATAGGGCAGCAGGGGCAGGATGCGTTTCTTGTCCTGCTTGCGTGCACTAAAGGGCGTTAGTTTGCCTGTTGGTTTGGCAGCCTCACCGATCTGCTCCTGCAGGGCGCCCTCAGCAAGGGCAACTTCACCCTGCTCGCCCTGCTTGCTGATGTTAACCGTAAAGACCGCCTCTTCAAAAGGAGAAGCAGAATCTATCACTGACCCATTGGGGGCAATAACCAGGCTGGCTCCCTCATACACAAAGGTGTCCTGGCCGCCCACCAGGCTTGCCACAATGACCCAGGCATCGTTTGAGAGCGCATCAGCACGCAGGCTGTCGATTTGATTTGACGCCGTGAGCAGCCCGTTTGTCTCCTGATAAGGCCGGGCTATCATGGATACGATGACATCCGTGTCGGGATACAGTGACTCCGGGTCTACGAAATCATCGAGGATAACCGTAAGAGAAAGGCCGCCGAGTTTGATATTGATGCTCTCGACATACTCCTGCATCTCACCGCGACCGCTCAAGTCAATGAAGCCAAGGGCGCTCCCCTTTCCGTTCATGGCAAAGAGCACCTCCTCCTCGCAGACAAAACGGGTGTGAGCCATGGCGGGGCGCGGCAGCACCGTGCCGATGAGGGTTGGCAGTGCTGCGCTCCTGATGAATTTTTGCGCCACGTCCAGCGCCTCGGCGGCAAAGGCGTTATGGGTCACCATGCCGCCCAGCTCAGCTCCCGAGAGTGCATACGAGGGAAATATCACCAGATCCGGCGGATACGTGAGCGCAGCCAGTTGGTCAATCATCTCCAGCGCACGCTCGCAATTCTCGGAGAGTGCGCCGACTTTTGGGTTGAACTGTACTACTGCTATGAACATGCCATCTCCTGCTGTGTTACCGGTTTGTTAGTATTCACTGAGCCCCCGCTGCAGCTCTTCGCCAATGGTGGTGGTGCCCTCGTGCCCCGGATAAACCACCGTCCGGGGAGGCAGGGTAGCCAGGCGTGCCAGGGTATCGTGCATCTGCGCCGGACTACCGCCAAGATCGGTTCTTCCGCAGGTGCCCTTAAACAGCGTGTCACCGCTAAAAAGAACACCCTCGTCTGAAGCATAGAGGCAGAGAGACCCCTTGCTGTGGCCGGGGGTGTGCATAACGCGCAGCTTGAGGCCGCACAGTTCGAGGAGCTCTCCCTCGGTCAAGGTCTCAGCAACTCCGGGAGCCCTGGTAGCGGCAGGATTGTCGTAGCTATTGGTTTCGGGATTGACAAACTTGAGAAACCTGAAGAATCCCTTGCGAACAGCTTCGTAGCCCTCCTCCACGTTAGCAACCTCATCTTGATGTATGTAGAGCTTTGCGCCGGTAGCCTCTACCAGCTCAGTAACCGCCCCCAGGTGATCGTAGTGTCCATGCGTGAGAATAATCGCAGCCAGGGTGCGAGTGGCGATTTGCTTCAGTATTACCTCGGCCTGGTCGCCGGGGTCAATTGCCACCACACAATCACTTGCAGCAGTGGCAGAGATAAGATAACAGTTCACGGTAAAGAACGGGTCACCCGCTACCTTTACCGGTAGGGTCTCGATGTGCATTACTTGCTCTTCTCCTTCTTTTTGATGACCTGACCGGGCATGCTTCGGTTGGCGTCAATGACACCCTCTACGCTTTGCAGATCCTCGAGGATCTTGATGATCTGTTGCGTGCTTCCCACCTCAAAGAGAAAACGCATATCCACGATGCCATCGGGGTGGACTATTGTTGTAGAACCGAGGATGTTGACCCCGTTGTTCACGAGGGCAATCGTCACGTCCTGCAAAAGGCGCAGGCGATCGATGGCCTCTACGAATACCTCTACGTTAAAGGTGTTCTCTTCCCGTGCGGCCTGCTGCCAGCTTACCTCAATCATGCGTTCCGGTGATTTTCTCAGGCTCTCTGCATTGGGGCAGGTAGTCCTGTGCACGCTGACCCCCCTGCCGCGCGTGACAAAACCAATGATGTTGTCGCCCGGCACCGGGTTACAGCATTGTGCCAGGCGCACCAGCACGTCTTCAAGCCCCTTGACCAAAACACCGCTCTGCGCCCGGTTGGTCTTTCTGCGCTCAGTGGCAATGACCGACTGGGTGTTTCTATCAAGCCCGGCGATTCGATTGACATCCGGAGCAACCTCAGGCTCCGGTTGCACGAGAATCTTGAGCAGCTTATTAGCTACCATCCGCTGGCTGATCTTGCCGGAGCCGATCTGAGCCATCAGATCCTCGCTGTCGGCTATGGTCAACTCCTCACAGATCCTGGCAATCGCGTGCGTAGAGCGCAGCGATGAGATGCCCAGACCATGCTTACGCATCTCCTTGGCAAGGAGCTCGCGCCCTTTGAGCTTGTCGTCACTGCGGGTGATTTTTGAGAAGTAGCTGCGGATCTTCTGCCGCGCAGAGGGAGTCTTGACAATCGAGAGCCAGTCGCGCGAGGGTCCCGAGCCTTTTTGCGTGAGCACTTCAACCCGGTCGCCCGTTTGCAGCTCGTAGCTTAAGGGTACGATAGAGGCATTGACCTTGGCGCCGATACATTGGTTGCCAACCTCGGTGTGGATAGCATAGGCAAAATCAAGCGGCGTAGAACCCGTACGGAGACTGATGACCT
Organism: Coriobacteriales bacterium; assembly: GCA_031274985.1. GTDB lineage: Bacteria > Actinomycetota > Coriobacteriia > Coriobacteriales > UBA8131 > WQXH01. The sequence goes on from JAISPK010000062.1 coordinate 7,537, forward strand.
CTCCCTTAGGGGTAAAGACAAAGACCTCGGTGTAATTGAGATCGAGTCTGAGCGCGTCAAGGAATTCGGTGGGGTCGGTGGTGTCGTCGGCCCAGTCGAGCATCTGGTGCAGCCACTCCAACTGCTCGTCAGAAATGGCATCGGCGCTCTCGCCGGCACGGTTTTTATAACGCCAGTGAGCGGCAACCCCGTATTCGCTGGTACGATGCATGTCGCTGGTGCGTATCTGTATCTCCAGCGGCCTGCCTGCAGGACCGATGACCGTCGTATGCAAACTCTGGTACATATTAAACTTTGGCATGGCTATGTAGTCTTTAAAGCGACCCGGCATGGGGCTCCAGAGGGTATGGACCGCCCCCAGACACGCATAGCACTCAGCTACGGATTCCACAATCACTCTCAAAGCGATGAGATCGTAGATCTCCGAGAAGTCCTTGCCCTTTTCTGCCATCTTTTGATAGATGGAATAGAGGTGCTTAGGCCGTCCGGTGATGCGCGCTTGGGTGCCGTCCTTGGCCAGCTCCCCTTCGAGCAAGCCTATCGTCGAACTCAGGTACGTTTCACGTGCATCGCGCGATTCAGATACCATGCGTTGTATCTGGCTGAAGCGCACCGGCTCAAGATAGTAAAAAGAAAGGTCTTCCAACTCCCACTTAATGGAGTTTATGCCCAGGCGATGCGCCAGGGGGGCGTATATCTCCATGGTTTCGCGCGCCTTGAAGATACGCCGGTCTTCGCGCAGTGCCTGGAGCGTGCGCATATTATGAAGCCTGTCGGCAAGTTTTATGACAATAACGCGAATGTCGCGGCTCATGGCCACGAGCATCTTGCGGAGGTTTCGTGCCTGTTGCTCTCCGAGCGTCTCGATCTCTATGCGGGTGATCTTGGTGACTCCGTCAACGAGCATCATGACATCCGGGGAGAACTCCTCCCCTATCTCCTCAAGCGTCCGAAAAGAATCCTCAACGGTATCGTGTAAAATCGCTGCGGTGAGGGTATCCACATCCATGCGGAGCTCAGCAAGAATAAGCGTTACCTGCAAGGGGTGGTTGATAAAAGCCTCACCGGACTTGCGGGTCTGCCCCTGATGAGCATCCTCAGCGTACTGATACGCACGCTTGATCTGAGCAATCTCGGGCTCCCCCATATACGTAGCCACTTTTTTGAGTACTGAAGAAAACACCCTACTCCTCCATTGGGGTCAGCGGTCTTTGAATAACTGATAATAGCCCATGTGGGCTGGTTTGAAAGAGCCAGTCGGTAAATAGTTCTAATTGTCTTATGCTGGTTTGCTGCTCGCTGCGTAAGGTTTTGTCCTCATCGCGCTCCTTGTCACCGGCCAAATGCAGAAGCATCTGCTCCGAATCGCTTTGATGCGCCAGAATATGCACCGTAGCCTCCTGCCCGTCGCGCCCTACCCTGCCGGCCATTTGGCTGAAGTCAATGATGCTATAGGGAAGGTCATAGAGAGCCACGTCACGCACATCAGGAATATTGACCCCCTCGCCGAAAGCAGAAGTGGCAACCAGGCAGTCAAGTTCCCCGGCCCTGAAGGATTCCTCTACCCGGTAGCGGTCCTCGGCGGTGAGAGCAGCGTTATAAAAGGCTATGCGCTGGGCCTTATGGGGCAACTCTTTGCGCAGGGTGCGGCACAGATCGATGCTGGCAGAGCGCGTGGAAGTATATACCAGGGCGCGTGAGCTGGCCTGCACGATATTGACGAGCTCCTCACCCCGGTTGGCAGCGTTTCTCTTGTCGCTCAGCTGGAGGTTCAGGCGTTTGCTGGTATCCACCACGATGCTCTCGATGGCAAGATCGGCAACGATCAGGTCCGTCGTGGGTTTGTCAGAGGTTGCAGAAACGCCGAGGATCACCGCGCCCCCAGTCAGCGCCCGCACCTGCTCCAGACAGGTGTAGTCAGGCCTGAAACTCTCACTCGATGTTGCTATGTGATGTGCCTCGTCAACAACCACAAAGCCAAACTCCTCCCAAATCTCCAGGCGCTGCGCATTGGCAACAATGAATTCCGGGGTAGAGAGCACCACCTGTACCGTGCCATCTTTTACTCCCAATGCAATGCGCTCACGCTCTTCAGGAGGCGTTGAGCCCGTGAGGCTTGCACAGCTCAGCCCCAGGGCTGCCAGAGAGCGGGTAAGGAAGTATTCCTGGTCGCTGATCAAAGAGCGCAGCGGATAGATAAAGAGGCTCGGTTTGCCCTGTTGAAGCGCCAGCTTTGCCGCATGAGTATGAAAGATCAGGGACTTGCCTCTGCCGGTAGCCATGATGGCCAGCGTAGATCGCTTCTGTTCAAGATTCTCCAGGCACTTGAGTTGCGCGGCGCGCAGCTTGACCTCTGAGCCGTTCATGAGGTTGGCGATTTGCTCATCTGCTGCCCGCTGGCTTCCCAGCAACAGGAGATGGGTGAGGCTCTCTCTTTGGGAGTTGTCCGCTGAAGGTTGGTGCGACAGGCCGTCGGTTTGCTGAGTGAGTATATCGAGAACCATCAACTTGATAGTGCGCCTGCCTCGCCACTCGTCCACCTGCACGCGATAGATTACGTCTGCCATCGCGGGCAGGTCTTCGCCTTCGCTATAAGGTGCATTGAACCAGATCGCCTGCAATTCCCGGGCGCCGTCCGAAAGCACCAGTGAAAGATGCTGCTTGTCAGCCCCCACATAACGAGGTGACTTGAGCAATAAGCCACAGGTCATGAATCGTGGTTCGGGGTTCTCCCGGCCAAAAGGCTCGAGAATACTCAGCTCTTCGATAGACTCAAGGCTCAGGTGATCAAAACTGATCTGGCAGTCGATGGCATCGAGTTGGGTGAAGAGTTCGGGAGCGGTGTCTTGCATGACTGCTTCAAAGCGCTGAGAAAAGTCCTGGAGATCCTGCTCGTCGATAGTCACGCCGATTGCTGCCTCGTGACCGCCAAAACGTACCAGGAGGTCAGAGAGCCCGTTAACCGCTTCGTGGAGATTGAGCGTTCCAACCGACCTCCCCGAGCCAACCGCAAGGCCTGATTCAAGTGAAAACACCAGTGTGGGTACCCCGTAGCGGTCAGCCAGTCTGCTGGCAACGATTCCTCTCACCCCTTCGTGCCAGCGCTGCCCTCCCACCACCAAAGACTTCCTGCTCTTGTCAAACGGCTCAATCTGCCGGGCGGCCTGCGCCATGAGCAGCGTTTCCAGTTGTTTGCGCTCGCCGTTGAGGCTCTCGAGCTTCAGCGCCAGGCGTAGTGCCTCTTCAGGCTCGCGGCAGCAAAGCAGGTCAAAGGCAATGAGCGGATCGCTGACTCTTCCGGCAGCGTTCAAGCGCGGAATCAGGCCAAAGGCAAGCTCTTCTGAGCTTATCGGCCTGTCCGACCTTCCCGATTGCTGCTGCACGGCGGCAATACCCGGGCGCGGATGGTTGATAATCGTCTTAACGCCGGCAAGCACCAAAGATCGGTTCTCCCCGATAAGCGACATACAGTCAGCAATCGTACCTAAGGCAGCCAGATCGAGCTGGCTTTTCCAAAGGTCAGGCTGACCAAAACGGGAACCGATTACTGCGGCAAGCTTGAGAGCCACCCCGGCGCCACACAAGATCTGTGCCGGGCAGTTGGAGTCAAGCTTGGGGTCTGCTGCCGGCACGGTTAGGGCACAGGTGCTCGAAATCTCGTGATGATCGGTAACCAGAACCTCAATACCTCTATCGGTGAGTGCGGCAATCTCGTCAAAGGCAGAGATTCCACAATCAACCGTTAACACCACTTCGGGCCGGGCGGCAACAATTCGTTGCAATGCTGCCTCTGTGAGCCCGTATCCCTCTGATCCCCTGAGCGGAAGCACTACCTGCGGCGTGGCTCCAAGCGCTTGTAGCACGTTAAACATGATGGCCGAGGCGGTAATACCGTCCACATCGTAGTCGCCAAAGATCAGCAGGCGTTTGCCGGCATGCAGGGCACGCTCCAGACTATCGGCAACTTCTTGCATGCCGGGGATAGCCAGAGGATCGCTCCAGTCTCTCTCGAGAGAGGGGTTGATAAAGCG
>JAISPK010000078.1 GCA_031274985.1 Coriobacteriales bacterium
GACAACGTGCTTGTCACCGGCGAGCTCATTGCTCCCATCGCCATGGAAGAGGGTCTGCGCTTTGCTATCCGTGAGGGTGGCCGCACCGTAGGCTCCGGGCGTGTGACTAAGATTCTCAAGTAATTTTGTATCTGTTTGTCGGGCAGTTGCCACTGTGGCTGCCCCAGCGATTGCTCAGCACTCGCCCAGCAGCAACTCCGCGGCTGCCCGACAAAATGCGCTTCAGGACTGATTAACCATTGTAATTATGTAGGTCATCCATGTGCGCATCCGCGCTGAGAGTAAGGCGTGGCATTAGTTGAACATGGCATAGGAGGTACCATGAGAACAATGGTGACGCTCGCTTGCGAACAGTGCAAGCGTAGAAACTACACAACCAAAAAGAACAAGCAAAGTAACCCTGAACGCATCGAGTTCAAAAAGTATTGCAAATGGTGTCAAACCCACACCATGCACAAAGAAACCAGATAAAGGCCCAGGCCAGTAGCTCCAATTGGTAGAGCGGCGGTCTCCAAAACCGTTTGTTGGGGGTTCGAGTCCCTCCTGGCCTGCCAGACATTATCGACAGGAAAACGATGGCGAATAAGAAAAAGAAAAAAGCCAATAATCCCAAGAACGTAGCTGCTCCTGCGTCCGATAAGCTCGCCCAGGACAGGGCGGAGTTTGAGGCATCGCTTGAGGAGTTGGATACTAAGCCTGCAAAGGAGTCCTCCGGCTCTTCAAAGAGCAAGGAAAAGGCAAAAGACAAGGGAAAGGACAACAAGCCTGTTGTCATCAAGTCCCAGTCGCGCGCGAAGGATCCCAAGAAGGCCAATAAAAAGCCCAATATCTTCCGGCGTTTTGTTGACTACCTCAAGCAGGTAAGGCTCGAGATCAAGCGGACCACCTGGCCCACGAAAAACGAAGTGCTCAATATGACCATCATTGTTATGGTGGCGCTGCTCTTCTTTGGTGTTCTCATCTTTGTCATCGACCTTATTATGGTTGAACTGCTCAAACTTTATGGCTATATCGATTTGTCCGGCGCTCAAGCTGCTGACGCATCGCTGGCCGTTAATGGAGTTGATACCGGTACTGCAGCCGACATAAACGCTGCTGCCGATGCGCCAAACGCAGCTGACATAAACGCTGCTGCTGATGTAGATGCTGCAACTGATGCAGCCAATGCTGCCGGTGATACAGCAGACACCGCTGCCGACGCGGCCAACGCTGCCGGCGATGCGGCAGACGCTGCAGCGGACACAACCCCCACTGGTGGTGAGTAAATGTCTAAAAAGTGGTACGTACTGCATACCTATAGCGGTTACGAGAACAAGGTCAAGCGCAATATCGAACACCGCGTTGAGGCGCTGGGCGTAGAGGGAAAGATCTTTGATATCCAGATCCCTTCTGAAGAGGTCGTAGAGATCAAAGACGGTGGCCGCAGGGTCACCAGTGACAAGAAGATATTTCCCGGTTACGTGCTGGTGCGCATGGAGCTCGACGACGCTTCCTGGAACGTCGTTCGCAACACCCCCGGTGTTACCGGCTTTGTAGGTGCGCAGGGAAAACCCTCGCCCCTCAGCCGCGAAGAATACAACAAGATCATGAAACACACCGACCCCGCAGCTCCCAAGAAGACCTCCTCAAGCCTCAACGTAGGCATGAGCGTCAAGGTTATCTCCGGAGCGCTGGCAGAGTTTGACGGAACCATTTCCGAAGTCAATCCTGAGGCGGGCAAGGTCAAGGTGCTGGTGTCTATCTTTGGTCGTGAGACGCCGGTTGAGTTGAGCTACGACCAAGTAACCAGGATATAAAAGCAGCAATACACTGGTGTTTTCGTGTCTGCTAAACACGAGAAGCTTCTCACCGGTTTAGAGATGATGCAAGCGATTAAACATTAAGGAGAGTCACATGGCTCCTAAGAAACCCATAGCCGGGTACATTAAACTTCAGATTCCTGCAGGTGGCGCCACCCCGGCCCCGCCGGTAGGCCCTGCACTTGGCGCAAAGAGCGTCAACATCATGCAGTTCTGCCAGGCTTTTAACGCCGCAACGCAGGACAAGGGAAACACGATTATTCCGGTTGAGATCACCGTCTACGAAGATAAGACCTTTGATTTTGTCACCAAGACCCCTCCTGCAGCCATTCTGATCAAAGAGGCCCTCGGCCTTCAGAGCGGCTCAGGCGAACCTCACACCAATAAGGTGGGCCAGCTTTCTCAACAGCAGCTGCGCACTATTGCCGAGACCAAGATGCCCGACCTCAACGCCAATGACATCGAGGCAGCCATGAAGGTTGTCAGGGGCACCGCCCGTTCCATGGGTGTGCGCGTTGAAGGCATTGCAGAGACCGGCGTGTACCGCTCCAAGAAAAAGGGCGCGCATCCTTCTGCGAAGCAGGAGATTGAAGCAGTGGCTGAGGAAGTAGCTGACGAGGTAGCCCAGGCCGAAGAAGCCCTGGAGCAGACCGAAGCAACTCCGGAACAAACCGAGGCAGCTGAGTAATTATTCGTCACTGCACTCCTTGCAGCGACGAGTGGAAGGGTCGGCATGACCCAAAGACCACGAGAGAAAGGACTATCATGCCAAAGATCTCTAAAGTACGTAAGGCCCAAAACGAACTGTTTGACAAGGAAAAGAGCTATGCTCCTCTGGCAGCCACACGGCTGGTAAAGGAAGCGGCTCGCGCCAAGTTTGACGAGACCGTAGAGGTTCATCTTCGTTTGGGTATCGACACGCGCCAGGCAGACCAACAGGTCCGCGGCTCGATCTCCCTCCCCAATGGCATTGGTAAAACCGTGCGCGTAGCCGTGTTTGCCGAGAGCGACAAAGCCCGCGAGGCCGAAGAGGCCGGTGCTGAGATCGTTGGTTCCGACGACCTGGTAGCCGCGATTCAGGGCGGTATGCTCGACTTTGATGCCACGGTGGCCACGCCCGATCAAATGAGCAAGGTCGGTAAACTCGGTAAGATCCTCGGAACCCGCGGACTCATGCCAAACCCCAAACTGGGAACCGTCACCAATGACGTGGCCAAGATCGTGACCGAACTCAAGGCTGGACGTGTGGAGTATCGTGCCGACCGATACGGCATCTGCCACGTTCCTATCGGCAAGGTTTCCTTCGAGGCCGAAAATCTCGTGGAAAACTACGGCGCTCTGCTCGACGAGATCCTGCGCGTTAAGCCTGCTGCCGCCAAGGGCCGCTACCTCAAATCCATCACCCTTACCTCCAGCATGGGCCCCGGTATCTCCGTTGATACCTCGGTCGTGCGCAATTATCTTGCAGAAGAAGCTGCTGAGTAAGTAGCTGGAGTTTGATAACTCACCTGTTAATCGAGGGTTGTCCTTGCCGGGCGGCCCTCGATTTACGTTTCTGCGATTTACGATTACGATTTACGTTTCAGCGGCAAAATTTGACAAAAAGCCGATAACTGGGATAATCTTCCCTTGCACTACCAATTAAATATTCGCTACCCGAGACAGCCGGTGCTCCCCGGAGCCTAAATGGAACTTCCAGCCCGCCGAGGTGGTCAAAGCTCAGATGAATCTCATCAAATGCCTCTGGCCCTCCTACCTGGTAGCGAGGGTCGTTTTATTGAAGCAGGCAAGTGCTGCTTCCGAAGCAAAGAGGCAGGAGGTGAAATATGCCAAAACAAGAAAAAGTCATTTTGGTCGAACAGATCAAGGAGGACCTCGCGTCCTCCAGTGCCGTATGGGTGGTGGACTATCGAGGCCTCTCCGTTAAGCAGGCAGAGGAGCTCAGACACAAGATCAGAGCCGAAGGCGCAAAGTACCGTATCTATAAGAACACCTTTGCAACCATAGCCCTGCAGGACCTGGGCTTACCCGAGATGGAAACCGTTCTCGAAGGCCCCAGCGGTTTTGTGTTTGCCAAGGAAGATCCCTTTGCCGTCGCAAAGACCCTCAAGCAATTTGCTAAGGAAAACAAGAAGCTCTCCATAAAGGGCGGTTTGTTTGAAGGCAAGGTACTTGACGAGAAACAGGTCATTGCTGTGGCCGATATGCCGAGCCGCGAAGAGCTCATCGGTCAGATTCTCGGAATGCTCTCGAGCCCCGTACAAGAGGTTCTTGCAGCACTCGACGGCGGTACGGTTATTCATGGACTACTGGATGCTATCGAAACAAAGGCAGCGTAGCGCGCTTTTTGTAAACAGCGTCCGGGCATTGAACGTAAGAACTTATTAAACACAGCGGAAGTAGTTCCGCAGAAAACGAAAGGAGCCACACATGGCTGACGTAAAGAAACTTGCGGAGGAGCTCGTAAAGCTCTCCGTGCTCGAAGTAAAAGAACTCAAAGATTACCTTAAAGAGGAGTATGGCCTCGAGGCTGCTGCTCCTGTAGCTGTTGCCGCTGCAGGCGGTGCCGTAGCTGGCGGTGGCGAGGAAGAAGCCGAGGAGAAGACCTCCTTTGACGTAGTCCTCGAAGGATTCGGCGATGCCAAGATCCCCGTTATCAAAGTTATCCGCGAGCTCACCGGTCTTGGTCTCAAAGAAGCCAAGGATCTTGTTGAAGGTGTGCCCAAGCCCATCCTTCAAGGCGTTGACAAGCCTAAGGCTGACGAGGCTAAGGCAAAGATCGAAGAGGCAGGCGGCGTAGCTACGCTCGCATAATCTCAGCGAAAACTCAGCATTCAAATCAAAACAGGGCTTCGGTTGCTTATCACGTATAAGCTTCCCTCAGCCCTGTTTTGCTGACAAAAGGGGACATGCCTGTCAGGGGGACGGAGAATATGACAGGCACTTCTGTGCCTGTCATATTCTCCGTCCCCCTGACAGGCACCCCTGACAGGCATATTCT
>JAISPK010000155.1 GCA_031274985.1 Coriobacteriales bacterium
CAATACGGTGCTGAGCGATGACCCGCTGCTGACCTGTCGTTTGGAAGGGGGACACAACCCCCTGCGAATCGTCTGCGATTCTCGCCTCAGGATACCCCTTGAGTCTCAGCTGGTGCAAACGGCTCATGAGGTGCCACTACTGATTGCCTGTACCGTTGATGATGCTGACAAAAAGCGCCAGCTGGAGGAGCTGGGCTGTGAGGTAGTGAGGTTTACGCAGAGCGAAGATCAGGTAGACCTCAGGCAAGTGCTCCAAGAGCTGGGGAGGCGCGAGATTGACAGTGTGCTCATAGAAGGAGGGCCAACGCTGTTGGGAGCTGCCTTTGACGCAGGAGTGGTGCAGGCAGTGTGTTGCTATATCGCACCAAAGCTCTTTGGCGGCAGCGATGCCCCTTCTCCCATAGGTGGCAGAGGCGTGAGTACTCCCGGGCAGTCAATAAAACTTAAGAATTCTACGATAACCATGTTTGGGGAGGATATAGCTATTGAGGGAGAGGTGGAGTAGATGTTTACGGGGATCATTGAAGAGATCGGTGTCATTGAAGCTACAAAGCGCGCAAAGCTCTCTGCGGTATTGAGCATTAAGGGCTCGCTGGTGATAGACAATCTGCAGCGGGGAGACTCCGTTGCAGTAGACGGGGTCTGCCTTACGGTAAGCGAACTTGGCGCTCACTCTTTTAGCGCAGACGTGATGCATGAGACCCTGGACCACTCAACGTTGGGCTCTCTCAGAGCAGGCAGCAAGGTAAATCTAGAGCGAGCGCTCCCTGCAGAGGGAAGATTCGGCGGACATATAGTAACCGGACACATCGATGCCTGCGGCACAATCACCAAAATCGTGCAGGACGACAATGCGGTGTGGTTTACCGTTAAAACCGAAGCATCGTTGCTACGCACCATCGTGCAAAAGGGTTCCCTTGCGCTTAACGGCATCAGCCTTACGGTAGCCAGGGTGACCGATTCTGACTTCAGTGTCTCGATTATTCCCCACACGCTCAAAGAAACCACCCTGGCGCTCAAGAAGGTTGGAGACCAGGTAAACCTCGAGACCGACATCATCGGCAAATATGTTGAGAAGCTACTCACCCCTCAAAACGCATTGAGTTCGTACCAACAAAAAACGGGTGGGATATCCCAGGATTTTCTTGCCCTCTACGGCTTTTAGGAGACAAAATGGATACCCACATAGACTATGACCAAAATCAGCACTTTGATTCTATCGAGGATGCACTCGAAGCCCTCAGAAAGGGAGAGATGATTCTCGTGACCGACGACCAGGAGCGCGAGAATGAGGGTGACCTGATCTGCGCCGCTGAGTTTGCCACCACGTACAACGTAAACTTCATGGCCACCTACGCAAAAGGGTTGATCTGTATGCCCATGAGCGTTGAGTTTTGCGAGCGACTGCAAATACCCCAGATGGTCTCGGTAAATACCGACAGCCATGAGACTGCTTTTACCGTATCGATAGACCACGTAGACACTACCACCGGAATCTCGGCTGCCGAGCGCTCGATTACCGCCCTCAAGTGCGCCGAAGAGGGCGCAAAGCCCGAAGACTTTCGGCGTCCGGGGCATATGTTTCCGCTGCTCTCAAAACCAAATGGCGTACTCGATCGCAACGGCCACACTGAGGCTACCGTTGATCTCATGCGCCTGGCCGGCCTCAAGGAGTGCGGCTTGTGCTGCGAGATCATGCGCGACGACGGCACCATGATGCGCACGGCAGAACTCATCGACTTTGCAGAGCGCTGGAAGCTCAAGCTCATCACCATTGAGGACCTGCAGAAGTACCGCAAGATACACGACCGACTCGTTGAGTGCGTGGCAAGCCCCAGGTTGCCCACCGAGTATGGAGAGTTCAAGGCCTTTGGCTACCTCAACAAGCTCAACGGAGAACATCACGTGGCTCTGGTCAAAGGTGATTTGGGTGACGGCAGGGATATCTTAGTGCGGGTGCACTCCGAGTGTCTGACGGGCGATGCGTTTGGCTCGCTGCGCTGTGACTGCGGCGAGCAGTTCAAGGCTGCCATGGCGCAGATTGAGCGAGAGGGCAGGGGAGTTATGCTCTACATGCGCCAGGAAGGCAGAGGCATCGGGCTGATCAATAAGTTAAAGGCCTACGAGCTGCAGGATGGAGGTCTGGACACGGTTGAGGCCAACAGCGCCCTGGGTTTTGAGGATGACCTGCGCGAATACTTCATCGGAGCTCAGATCCTGAGAGACCTGGGGGTCAAGTCGTTCAGGCTTCTTACTAATAACCCGGACAAGCTCTACGGGCTCTCCGGCTTTGGGCTTGAGATCACTGATCGGGTGCCCATCGTTATTGAGCCTCATGACCATGACTACCACTACTTAAAAACCAAGCAGGAAAAAATGGGTCATCTCTTAGAAATGCAATTATCGGACGATTTAGCAAAACACTCAGTTTTGGAAGATAACGAGTAAAGGAGTGAGTATGAAGACGTACGAAGGAAAACTGGTAAATGACGGAATCAGGATTGGCATTGTGGCCGCTCGGTTTAATGAGTTCATTACGAGCAAGCTCTTGTCGGGTGCGCTGGATGCTCTCAAGCGCCATGATGTGAGCAAGGACGATGTAGAGATCGCCTGGGTGCCGGGAGCGTTTGAGATTCCCCTCATCGCCTCAAAGATGGCGCAGTCCCTCAACTACGATGCGATAATCTGCCTGGGAACCGTCATAAGAGGGGGAACCGACCACTACGAATACGTGTGCAGTGAAGTAACCAAGGGAGTTGCTGCCGTATCGCTCCAAACAGGCATACCGGTGCTCTTTGGCGTTCTGACTACCGACAATCTGGAGCAGGCTATAGAACGGGCTGGCACCAAGGCCGGCAACAAGGGCTTTGAATGTGCCTTGAGCGCGCTGGAGATGGTCAACGTTATCCGTGCACTTGAGGCGTGAGAGCAGCGCTCAAAGAGCGTAATCAAACGCGCTTTTGCAAAACGAGGTAGGTATTGAGGTCTCCCGTTCTTCCGTCAGAGGCAAAACGGGACACCACCTCTACCTCACCGGCAAATGCCTCGATGAACTGGTTGATCTCTCCCTCAGAGAAGCTGTGACAATAGCGGTAAGCACCGGGTAGGTTGTTCCAGCTGAGCAAGAAGTCATGCTCGTCGAGGTTGCTCAACTCCAATGCTTTGAGGGCAACACGGTGGGTTTGTAGAGCCTTGGCCCTCAGCTCTGCGTTATTCAGGAACTGCCAAAACGTAACGAGGGCAAAACCTCCGGGGCGCAAGCTCTGTATGAGGGCGGCAAGAAGCGCCTGGCGGTATCGCTCAAGAGGCACGTGATGCATGAACCCGAACATCACCGCAACATCGCACCTCGAAGCCTCAAGCTGCCCGGCCAACTCCTGCCCCTCAAACAGCACGTCGAGGATATCAAGGTGCTGGTAGCGAAGGAGCCGACTGTCTCCGGAAGCTGCCGGCAATGCCAGAGCATCGCAGTTGTCAACCGCAAAGTAATCAAGACGAAGATCGGTAAGCTGTGTGCGGAGAAAACCCTCAAACCTCAGGTTGCCGCAGGCTAAATCGAGCAGCCTGACAACACCACCACGAGCAGCTTTTTGAATAAAGGGGAGGCAGAGCTCCCAACCCGGCCAGGCAGATTGACGGGACGAAGAAAAAGAAGCGTGGTGCTCCTGATAGAAACAGGTATTGATTGCGCAGAGTCTTTTTGCTGTTGCGATGTCCATAAGCACACTTCTTCGGAGGTGTTGAAAGTACGTATCGTAGCCTGAATCCTGGCCCGTGATTTCTTTAATGAGGATAATATACCCGAATTATGGCTCAGAGTGCCGCTTAAAAGTACGACCTGTTATTGGGGCTTCTCCAAGCTGCCATAAACCGCCTTTACCCTTTGCAGCATTTCATAAATATGTTATAACGATAAAACTGGATACATCATACTTTTATGATGCAAGCATGCTCACGGTGGATTAGGGGGGCAAAGTATCAGCATGAAACTCCTCTGGAAGCTGGCAATACCTCAAATAATCATTGTTGTGTGCCTGGGGCTCATCAGTTTCTTTGTTATTAACTCCTCCTTTATGAGCATTCGCGAGCAGTATGTAAAGTACATCGTTGAGAGCCGTCTGGAATACATCTATAAGCAGGTGGATTCCTCCGCACTCAATTCGGTGAGCGAAACCTCTCTCTTTGTGAATCTTCCGGTGGTAACCGAGGCTTATGAGATCGCCCTCAGCGGCGACATCGATGATCCTTATTCACCTCAATCCCTCGAGGCACGCGAGTTGTTGCGCCGGGAGCTTGGTCCCATGCTGCAAAGTCACGAAGCGCTCACCGGTAAAAAGCTTGAGCTGCATTTTCATCTTCCCAATGGCTATAGCCTGGTGCGGCTGTGGCGTGACAGCAATACGATGGTGGACGGCGAGTGGATTGATATCTCTGACGACATCAGTTCGTACCGACCTACCGTTATGGACGTCAATGCCACCGGCGCCATTGCCATGGGCGTCGAGCCCGGCAGCGGCGGTTTTGCCATCAGGGGAGTGATCCCGGTGATGGCGCCGGATGGCAGGCAACTCGGTTCTGCGGAGGTGCTGCAGGATTTTAACCGGGTCTTGGATACCACCACGCAAAAAGAAGAGATAAGCATTGCGCTTTACGCAAACAAGGAACTGCTGGACTTTTCTGTGGAGCTGCGAAACGAAGAAAAATATCCACCTATAGGGGACTTTGTAAGGGTTGTAAAACAGGATAACCAAGAAGTTGAAGACATGATAACCACCGAACTGCTGAGCGAGGGAAGCATTTCTACGGTTTTCAGGGATCACGGGCGCATAACCCTGGCGGCCTTTCCTCTTGATGACTATCGGGGGAGCCAGGTGGGGGTCATTGTCATGGCGCTTAACACCGAGCGCATCTCTTCGCTCACCGCGGCTGCTGCCATAATCATGTCACTCCTGCTGGCAGGAATGGCCATTGCACCCACCTTTGCCCTGCTCCTCCGGCTTCGCAGGCTGGTTACGCGGCCACTGAACAGGATTAAAACCAAGATTCAGGATATTGCAGAGGACCGCGCAGATCTGGTAGAGCAGATCAAGAGCTATCAATCAGACGAGATCGGCGAGCTGGTCAAGTGGTTTAACACCCTTACCACCAAACTCGATGGGATACTGAAGGAACGGCAGGTCATGCTTGAATTGATCCATCGTGAATCCGAGGCCAATGAGACTATGGCCCACTGGTATCAATCCATCCTTGACTCAATGCCTTTTCCTGTTTCGGTGCAGGATGCCGACTCGAGGTGGATCTTCATTAACACCTCATGCGAAAAGCTCCTGGGTCGCTCCCGCGAAGTTGCCATGGGACAGAGCTGCAATAGCTGGGGGCTCAGTATCTGCAATACGGAGGATTGCGCTATAGCTTGCGCAAAAACCGGAAGACACCAAACGAGTTTTATGATTGGCGATGCCTCGTACCAGGTATATGTTGAGCAACTCACGGATCTGCAGGGAAAGGTCATCGGCTACATCGAAGCGATACAAGAAACCACCCAGCTAGAACTCCTGGCACGGCAACGAGGAGAAGCTGAGTCCGCAAATCGCGCAAAATCAACTTTCCTGGCCAACATGAGTCATGAGATCCGTACGCCGATGAATGCGATAATCGGCATGACCAAGATCGCCATGTCTACGGAGGATCACAAAAAGCGCGAACAGTGCTTTGCCAAGATTGACGAAGCTTCCCTGCATCTGCTGGGGGTGATCAATGATGTACTGGATATGTCAAAGATCGAAGAGGGGATGCTGGAGCTCTCCCCAACGGAATTCAATCTCAGAAAAATGATGCAGCGGGTCATAGACGTGGCAAGCTTTAGGATTGAAGAAAAGAG
>JAISPK010000149.1 GCA_031274985.1 Coriobacteriales bacterium
ATATCGGCTGAGTCCGCCTCGGAATCATCAACAACGCTGATGCCATGGCCTTCGATAAAGGTGACTGCTGAGCTCATTTGAGTCTCATTAAGCTTGACCATACCCAGATGGGCGGTGATCTCACTGATAGAAAGTGTGCCAACCTCCTGCGTGTCTTTGATCAGTCGCAGCAGATCCGTCTCAAGATCCTCTGAAATAGGGGCAGCTTGAGTTTTATCGATTGGCTTTGCAGATGCCTTTGTTGCGGGCTTGACTGCTGCTTTTGCCGCGGTCTTCTCTGCCGGCTTTGCAGCAGGTTTTGCTGCAGGTTTTGCTGCTTTTGCCGCGGGCTTATCTGCCGGTTTTTCTGCCTTCCTGGCAGCCGGCTTGGCAGCCGCTTTTGCCGCAGGCTTTTCTGCTGGCACTGCCTTCTTTGCTTCGGTTTTTAGAGGGGCAGCCTTCTTGGCGACTGTCTGCTTAGCATCCACCTTTTTGGCCGCAGGTTTTTTCTCCTCAGGCTTCTTTGCTTCAGGCTTTTTAGCAGCTGGTTTCTTGGTGTCAACCTTGCTTACCTCAGCCTTTTTGGGGGCAGGCTTTTTTGTATCAGAGGCGGCAGAGGCTGTTTTTTTAGCATCCGTGCTCTCTCGCTCAACTTTTTTGTCTGTGGACTTTATTTTTGCTGAGGTATCAGTTTTCACACTGCTCTCCTTCTTTGTTATGCTTGGTGCTCCAAATTACAGCTCGGTAATTTGCTTATGGCACTTTTTGGGAACAAGACAGTGTACCACACCGCTATAGAATGGTCTTTGGGACCTTGGCAAGTCTTTCCCTGATTTTTGCCAACTCAGACTGTTTTTCTGCAATTTCTTCGAATAAAGCATCCCTGTCGGGGCCGACGGGTGCTTTTGAGTAGGCGATCTTTGCCAGCGCTATGTCGTTTTGCATCTGTAGCTCGCGGAGCATATACATGAGCAAATAGGCATAATCGGCCGCGCTGCCTATAAAGCTCTGCTGCAATCGGGCGGAGAGCATAGAGGCGTAGGCGGGAGCAACATCAAGGGCCAGGGCATACAATTCGTCGCTGGTGGCTTTTTGGTCTGCCGCAAGCAAGGCGGCAACAAGCCTCGGTAGCTCCGCGCCGTCCCAGGAGATGCGTTCAAAGGCTGTTTTGAGTAAATCACGCACCTCGGGGTACTCGATATACAGGATAATCAGTTCATTTTGAAGGCCGATATTGGTGGGCCTGTTAACCGCTTTGACCCCGTCAGTCGCCGGCCGGGCGGCAGGGAGCGACCCCGGCGCAACGGCAGATACCTCCCCGGCGGTTTGCCCGGGTCTTTCCTGCACCAGCAAACGAGGAGCCGGCATACCAGAAAAGAGCGCCAGAGCCTGAGAATACTCCACTCCCAGCTGCGGTGCCAGCTCTTCAGCAATGTAGGAGTTGGCGAGAATCGAACCGCGAATGGGCAGCAGCACCGTAAGCGCAGAGCGCAAAGCGGCATTACGGCCCTCAGGACTTGAGAGGTCAGAGGTTTTGAGACTCTGCTGAATGGCAAATCTCAAGAGCGGCTGGGCGTTGGAGAGCCTTTCCTGCATGGCTTCGGCTCCCTGGTGGGCAAGCACATCGGCCGGGTCGGCCCCGGGGGGCAGCTCGGCTACTTCGAGTGAAACACGAAAGCGCCCGGCCTCCGGGGTAATATCATTGGTGATGAGCTCAGCGGCACGCACGGCAGCACGTTTGCCGGCTTCATCGCCGTCAAAAAGATAGATGATTTTTTTTGCAAAGCGGTTGAGCAGCTTGATGTGGGCCATGGTGAGCGCAGTACCCAAGGTGGCCACGGTATTGGTAAAGCCGGCCTCGTGCATGGCAATGGTGTCGGTATAGCCTTCAACGACAATGGCCGTTCCCTGGCTCGAGATGGTCTCCTTTGCCTTGTCGAGTGCATAGAGCGTCTCGCGCTTCTGGAACAGAGGTGTCTCTGCGGTGTTGAGATATTTTGGTTCCTGTTTGCCTAAAACCCGCCCGCCAAAAGCAATGACTCTGCCCTGCAGGTCGGCCACCGGAAACATCACCCGCTCAAAAAAGCGATCCTGGATCTGTCCTCTTTGCCCCTTCATAGCTACATTGGCGTCAATGCACTCCTCTAAGGTAAAACCCTTCTGGCGCAAATGCTCAAAGAGCATCGCTTTGCCCGGAGCATATCCCAGCTGCCAACGCCTGGCCACCTCAGCACCCATAGCGCGTCTGCCCAAGTACGAGCGTGCCGCGTCGGCATCAGCGGCGGATGATTTAAGCAGCATCAGGGCATAGAATTCGGCGCTGGCGTTCATGAGCTCCAGTAAACGCGCCCGTCTCCCCTGCTGCATGCTTCCCCGGGTTTCGGTGAGGGTGATATTGAGGCGGTCGGCCAGATAGCGCACCGCATCAATGAACTCCATACTCTGCGTGTGCATCACAAAGCCGTAGGCATCACCTCCGGCATGACAGCCAAAGCAATGGTAAAGTTGCGAACGGGGATCAACCTTAAAAGACGCAGTCTTTTCTTCGTGAAAGGGGCAGCGGCCCCAAAATTCTCTGCCCCGCTGTTTGAGAACGACGGTCTCCGACACCAGCTCAACCAAATCGGTTGCCTCGCGGACCTTGCGGATATCCTCGTCGTTGATCAAAGTGCTCCCCTGCTCGCTGGCAGCCTTGTTAAAGGCACGTTGCTCTCGTCAGTATTGTGCGCGGCGTTCTTTTTTGCGATTACGCTTGTCTTCGTACATGCTCTCGTCAGCAACACTGAGAAGAAGGGAGGGGCTCATCGTGTTGGCCTTATCAACTTCGACAAGCCCAAAGCTAAAGCTCTGATCGTACTTGTCATCAGCCACTTTGCTGAGTTCAACGCGCATCTTGTTGAGTTGCGCCCGTGCCTGCTTGGCGGTGATCTTGGGAATGAGGAGCATGAACTCGTCTCCGCCTAACCGGCAGATCGTTGCCTGCTTTCCAAAACCGGAGAGTATATCGGAGGTTGCATGTATGTACTCGTCGCCTGCAACATGCCCAAAGGTGTCATTGACGTATTTGAGCCCGTCCATATCCACAAACGCCAAAACGAATTCCTGCTTCTCTTCTATCCAGCGCTCCAGGGTGAGCATACCGTAGTGACGCGAATAGGTGTTGGTGAGGGCATCATAGTAGGCCACCTGCTCCAACTCTTCACGCTCGTGCTCGCGCAGCGTCACGTCAACCAGTTTGATAACCGCCGACTTTCGGTCCACCCAGATAATCGGATAGCCGGTGAGCGCAAATACCTGGGCAGGATGGTCATCGTTTGCCACCAGCTCGATCTGTCCCTGGATTGGCGCGTCTTTGATCCCGCGTTCGTGCATCTCAATGCAACATTCGTTGACTTTTTGGTTAATGAGCTCCTTGATTTCCTTCAGGCACTCCATGTTAAAGAGAAACCGCATGGGGTCATGATTGGTGTAGAGCCATTCATAGGTGTCGCGATCCACCACGATGATAAGATCCTCGATGCCTTTGGTGATACTCTCCAAAAGCATTACGGTGTTGCGGGACTCA
>JAISPK010000041.1 GCA_031274985.1 Coriobacteriales bacterium
CAAGACAGAAGGTACGTCCCCTTTTGTCAGAAAACGCAACACAGAGCGTCTTCTCTCTTATTAATGAGCAGTTGGCTCGGTACGATGATTTCATCATCACGACGGATGTGGGACAACATCAGCTCTGGGCAAGTCACCTCATTGAGGTAAGCGCACCGCGCCGCTTTATCACCTCGGGAGGGTTGGGCACCATGGGCTTTGGGCTGCCTGCGGCCCTTGGCGCAGCTTTAGCAAATCCGCAGAGCCTGGTGCTCTGCATCAGTGGTGACGGCTCCTTTCAGATGAACCTGCAAGAAATGGCAACAGCCGTAGACCACAGATTGCCCGTAAAGGTCGCAATAATTAACAACCATAGCCATGGCCTGGTGCGGCAGTGGCAGGAACTCTTCTTGGAGCATCGCTACGCTCATACTCTCCTGAGCAGTACCCCCGACTATGTAAAATTGGCCGAAGCCTATCAATGGCAGGGAAGAAGAATCAGCGCCGAGGATTTTGCTGAGAGCAACGCCGACTCCCTCAAAGAGAGTCTCCAATGGCTGCTTGCCTGTGAAGGTCCCGCCTTGTTGGACATCGTTGTTCCTACTACCGATCTCATCAAGCCTATGGCTAGGCCCGGTGGGTCACTGACGGAGCTGGTCTGATGGCAGAATACACATTATCTATCCTGGTGGACAATAAACCCGGTGTACTCACCCGCGTCACCGGACTCATCGCCCGGCGCGGATACAACATCGAGAGCCTTGCGGTGGACAAGACCGAGGACCCCCGTCTTTCGCGGGTGACCCTGGTAACCACGGCAGAAGAGGTCCCCCTCGAGCAGATCAAAAAGCAGCTCCACAAACTGATTAACGTGCACAAGATCACCGAGCTTACGCCGGAGGATTCGGTGGACAGGGAGCTGGCCCTCTTCAAGATCAAGGTGAGCGTTGACCAGCGCCCGGAACTCATCAAACTTGCGGAGATGTTCAAGGCGCAGGTCATAGACGTAGCTACTGATACCCTCACCCTCGAGGCCACGGGAGATCAGCCTGCCATAGCCCGGTTAGAGGAGCTGCTCAGAGCCTACGGCATCGTAGAGATGGCCCGCAGCGGCAAGCTGGCACTGCCACGCGGTAAACATTCCTGAGGCCCTCAACCAGTCATTTTGCCGCCACCCGGGGAGCAGGGCTTCATTCCCGGGAGCCCCGTAAAAGTGCTAACATAGTAGCGGTGCGCAAAGGGATGTAGGCACTGCATTAAAAACAGGATAGGGAGAAAAGGGAACCATGATTCTCTTCTTAGGCATTTTGGCTGGCTCCATTTTGTTTGCCGTCTTATGTAAAAGACCCCTTAGACGCTTTCCCTGGATTTTCTACCTCCTGGCCCTTGCTTTTAGCGCTCTGCTGCTCCTGTCGTACTGGGTGTCCTTTCCGAGGACCTTTCAAATGTTTGTCATTCTCCCCCAGGAACGCTGCTCCTTTGCCCTTGCCTTTTTTATCATCGTGATGTTTATAGGAGTTTTCAAGGACGACTCGCGTCTCAAAGGCTATTTCATGCCCGTCAGGGCAGAGCTCTCAATAATGGCCTGCATCTTTGCGCTGCCGCATATCGTCAGAAACCTTACCGCCCATCTGCCCAAGCTGTTCAACGATGCATTCGGCATCACGCTGCCCGTTTCTGCGGCCATCCTCCTGGGGTTGGTTCTCACCGCCCTGATGCTCCTGCTGGGCATCACCTCCTTTAAGGCGATCAAGGAAAAGATGCACCGGGATACCTGGAAGCGGATTCAGCGCCTTGCTTACTTTTTCTTTGGGATCATCTATCTGCACCTCACGCTCATGCTGCTGCCCTCAGCCCTGAACGGGGGAGTCGGAGCAGCTCAGAACTTTATTGTCTATAGCACGTTGTTTGTTCTTTATGTTGTGGCGAGAACGAGAAGAGCTTTTATTGACAAAAACGAGGCAGTCTGAGAGGAAGAGACCCGTGAGCACCTTCACTAAAACCGAAACAGCAGCAATGATGGAGACCCGTTTGGGCGTTTACCAGGTATTGGCCCGCCTCTGGATCAAGGAGGTCGATGAGGATTTACTGCGAGGCCTTGAGAGTGCCGATTTTCCCGAGCTGCCGGAGGCACCGGAACTCAACGACGCCTACCGAAAACTGGAAGCGTACCTGCGCAGCAATGAGCCGGAAATGCTCGAGGATCTGGCGGTGGATTACGCGGTGCTGTGCAGGGGTGTCGATCCCAAAAAGGGTGCTCACCCCTATGAGTCGGTTCATTTGAACCCCATGGGTCTGATGATGCAGGACGAATGGGAAACAGTCCTCAGATTCTACCGTGAAGTTGGCCTGGAGCGGAGCTCAGAGGCCATTGAGCCGGAGGACCATCTGGGCATTGAGCTGGAGTGTATCGCACGTCTTTGCCAGAGGTACCTCACGGCCTCTGAGCAGGGCAACGCGCAAGCGTGCGCAGACGCAATCGAACGTCAGCTGCATCTGTTAGAAGCTCATCTGCTGGTATGGGTTCCAATCTTTGCCGGAGAAGTGATCAAAATAGCACGAACCGATTTCTATCGTTCGGCAGCGATCATCACCGCTGAGTATTTGTCGATGGACGCGCAATTTCTCCGCGAGATCTGACAAAACTCAACCTGCCGGCTTGAGAGAGAAGTGCAAAACCCGAGAGACAAACCGGCAGGAATACAAAGCGAGAGAAGGGAGAGGCAAAAGAAGAACGAGCAAGCTGATGAACCATCGAAAGAAAGGAGAAGGCAATATGCGAAAGATTGAGATAAACCGGAGAAGTTTTCTCAAAACTGCAGGAGCACTTGCCGGAGTTGCAAGCATCTCCGGTGTTGTTACCGGGTGTAATCTGGGCGACTCAGAAAACGGCGCAGACCCAAACGAGGTGACTATCGTCAAGTCACAGTGCCGTATGTGCCACGGAACCTGCGGTACGCTCGTCCACGTTCGCAACGGACGGGTTATCAAGGTAGAAGGCTACGAGGACTCCC
>JAISPK010000079.1 GCA_031274985.1 Coriobacteriales bacterium
GGTAGTATATTTACAGAAGGTGGGAAAAATAAGGAAGACGTGATAAAACAAATTAAGGAAGCCAAAATGATGATTAATGGTAGCTTGGTAGTCCTGTTTGTCGTAATTGTTTCTGCGTTTCTCATGTGGCTGGGCTTTACGGAGACCCCTCTCTCTGCTTTTGTCGCGTCAGCGGAACAGATTAATTACGCACCGCTTGCCTTTGGTTCTGTGATAATCGGCTTGTTGCTCTGTCTGATTATAGTAGCGCTGATTCTCTATGCCCAAAATCACTCGAAAAGAAAACTTATAGGTCAGGGTCGTTTTGACCTGGACGTATCAGTATACACGGAGAGAGGTGAAGGAATGTTTGATTACAGCCAGATAGACACCCCTGAAGAGCTTAACGGAACCTATACCGGCCAGAGTGATCTTCTGGTGGAGAAGGTCATCAGGCGTCTTGAGCAGCAAGAAGCAGCCGCCGAACAGGAAAAGCGGGCTGCCTACGTTCCCCGTCACTCCAGAGTGCAGAATGCAGAGCTGCAGCTGACCGCTCCCATTCCCTGTATCAGACTGGTTCACGAGATAAAAGATACGCGCAAGATCAGAGAGATGGCAACCACGGCTGACGTTCCTGAGGCGTTGAATGAGTTGCTGAGGAAGATCAGTTAGTTGTAAGCGGGTGGATTCCCGCCTTCGCGGGAATGACAGAAAGATGCGGGAATGACAGGGGTAGCGCCGGAATGACAGGGGTAGCGCGGGGCAGTTTATGTCATTCTGAGGGCTTTAGCCCGAAGAATCTTGCCGCGAAGCGGCAGTAAAACCAGATAAGATCCTTCGACTTCGCCTCAGGATGACAGGAGGGGACAGCAGTCTTACAGCATGGTTTGGGCGTGTTTTATGCGTTGTATGCAGGCGCTGGCTCCGAGGAGTTCCATCGACTCAAAGAGGGGGAGCGAGACCATATTGCCGCAGATGGCAACGCGCACCGCTTGAAATACGATCTTTGGTTTGAGCTCAAGTTGCTCAGGAATACTGCGTAGGGCAGCTTCGACAGACTCAACGTTCCATTGCAGGTGTGCATTCTCAAGAACAGCCAATGCTGCGCCGAGTACTTCTGCGCTGCCGGCAGGCTTCAGGCATTTTTCTACCGACTTCTCGTCCAGGGCAACCGTGTTGCCGCTCAAGAGGTAGGCAACCTTTTCGTTTACCTCTGAGAGCGTGTGGATGCGCTCTACCACCAGCGGATAGACTCCCTCATACCAGGAGGCGTTATCTTTGATGTCCTGAGCTGTAGCAAGACCCTCGGCAACGAGGTACGGCTCCCAGGCTTTAACAAAGGCCGCCGCTCCCATGTCCTTGAGATAGACCTGATTCATCCAGGCCAGTTTGTCGGGATCAAACACCGCGGGATTCTTAGAGATACGGTCAAGGGAAAAGTTGGAGGCAATGGTTTCGCGGTTCATGAGCGTTGTTTCGCCGTCCAGCGACCAACCGAGGAGCGCCAGATAGTTAAAGAGGGCGTCGCTCAGATACCCCTCGTCTTTGTAAGCCTCAACCGAGGTTGCGCCGTGGCGTTTGGAAAGACGCTTGCCGTCCGAGCCAAGAATCATAGAGAGATGCGCAAAAACGGGCAGCGGTGCCTCCATTGCCTCGTAAACCATGATTTGCTTGGGGGTATTACTCAAGTGATCGTCGCCGCGAATCACATGGCTGATGCGCATCTTTGCATCATCCACGCAGACGACAAAATTATAGGTGGGGCTGCCGTCGGTGCGCATGATGATAAAGTCATCCAGCTGCTTCATTGGAATGGAGATATGCCCAAACACCAGGTCATCAAACTCCACCGTCTCTCTGTCAAGCGGCAGCTTGATGCGCCAGGTGTGGGGGTGGCCCGCCGCAATGCGTGCTTCGGCCTGCTCAATGCTCAGGCTCCGGCAGGTGCGGTCGTAGCCGGTATACTCCTTCTTTTCCTGCGCGGCCTCGCGTTTATCGTTGAGCTCTTCAGGGCTGCAAAAACAGGGGTAGACGCGCTGTTGAGCCTTAAGCTGCTCTACCACTTCTCTATAGATTGCCGAACGCTCCGACTGCAGATAGGGGCCGCACTCCACACCGGCTTCGGGGCCCTGATCCCAGTTGAGGCCGAGCCACCTGAGCGAACTGATTATCTGTGCGGTATTCTCAGGCGTCGAACGCTCCAGATCGGTGTCCTCAATGCGCAGGATAAACGTGCCGCCCTGTTTTTTAGCAAAAGCCCAGTTGTAGAGAGCCGTCCGTGCGCCACCGATGTTAAGTTTACCGGTTGGGGACGGGGCAAAGCGAACGCGTATTTCTTGATTCATAGAGTCCTTGTCAGTTGAGTAATGCTCGTGGGCGTATGCGGGCGCCCGTTGATGCTTGATAGTCTACCAGAAGCGACCCCAGGGTCACGCCACCCCTAAAGCCAACAATCAGGGCATCCTGGCCTGCCCTCACGTAAACACCGCCGAGTTTTGCCCCATAGCAGTACAGCCCGGTGAGAATGTTAAAGGGCGCAAGTGCGGTGTTCTCAAGAGGCAGGGGAAGGGTATTGAGCGTTTGGAACTGTGCGCAGTATTGCTGAATAACGTAGTCCTCGGCGAGCTTTTCGTCTATCAGGGCACTCCACGTGGCGTTGTCAAAGCTCTTTCCGGCGTGGACCCCCACCGTTCCGTATCCGTCAACGGGTTTGATGATCCAATCCTCAGGGCTGTTCTTGACTGCCTCGATGTCGATGGCGTCTTCTTTGAGCCAGGTGGTAAACGGCACGTGTTGTTTGATAAAACATTGCTCCTCGCAGGTGAGCAAGGTTTGCGTGTTTTGGTGATGGAGCAGGCAAAAGATTGCCTTGGAATGGGCCACCTGCGTGGCAAAGCTGCCGATGAGGCAGACCTTTTGCTCGG
Source organism: Coriobacteriales bacterium (assembly GCA_031274985.1). Taxonomy (GTDB): domain Bacteria; phylum Actinomycetota; class Coriobacteriia; order Coriobacteriales; family UBA8131; genus WQXH01. Next base: position 2,904 of record JAISPK010000079.1, read on the forward strand.
CAACGGCAGCTATGAGGGCCAGGGCTCCGTGCAGAGGCTTGCTCCCGGCCTGTTTGGTGGCAAGGATCCGGTGAGCCTCCTCAGGGGAGTTCTGGAGCTCCTGGATAAGCTCAAAGGTAACCGCTCTACGATAGAGCGCATCGAGGCGCCTTGGCGCATGGTGCGCTGCGTGGTCTTTGGTAACATCCTTGCCATAGAGGACCCCGTCTTTGTATTCAAGCGAAGCAATGTCGCACACCAGGCAGGGGGTTCCTGCGCGCTCAAAGCGATTGCGAAACTCAAGCTGCTCGTTAATCACCGCACTTTGCAGGTAGTCAACAATACCCACGACCGGTTGGCTCACTGCCTGAGCACTGCTCTGGTAAATCTGCAAAAAGCATTCGATCCAGGGGTCGAAGAGCTCCTGAGCAACCAACTCATGAGAGCGCGAGAAGGTCTGGAGCAGCGGTGTTTTGGTGAGAGCGTCAACTACCTCACGGTCTTCGTTCATGGCGCCGGATCCATCGGTGTTGAATTCACAGAACTTAAAGCTGCCGGTTTGCTCGTCTAAGAAGATATCGATTCTGCTGATGGGAATCGTGCAGTCATAGCCGCTCTCGAGCAGGGTGAGCTCTTCGAGCAGGGGAGAGAACCTGAAGAGTGAGCGGTAGGCGGGATCCTTAAGATAGTGGCGGGTTATCTTGTCGAGGATCGTGTAGGTTTGCGCAACGATGGCCTCAAAGGCGCTGAGAGCTGCGTGGTCGTAGATCTTTGGCAAATAGCCCATGCCGATGACCTCATCGTGATAGGTTGCCGTGGAGACGTTAAGTGTTGCTTGGGCGCCCTGACGGCCCTCAGGGTCGCTTTGAAGCGCCTCAAACTCTTTGCGATACGCCTCCTGCAGCCTGAGCATATGCGAATTCCAGGGATTTTGGGCAGTTTGTTTCATTCGGACGCCTCAGAGCGAAAGATCGAGAAGGGTCTTGCGCTGTTCGATGAGGCGAGCAAGTGGAGCAAGATAAGGGGCATCTGTGCTTGATAAGCCGTCAAGTGCCAGTGCTATCATCTCGTCGAGCCACTCGGTTGCAGGTCTGCCGTAGACCTCTGCCTCATAACCCTCTTTGCGCAGCGCTGATTTAGCGAAGGCAACCGACATGGAATCGGTATAGGTAAAGCAGTCGGCGTAATACTTGATGGCCTCGGGGTTATAAAAGACACCGCTGATCAAAGCCGCAAAGGCCAGCGCGTACTCAAGGGGCATCGAGTCGGCCTGACGCAGCTCCAGATAGGTCTTAAAACGGGCATCAAAAAAGAAGAGCCCAAGGATGTGCAGCACCATCTCTTCGCTGATGAATTGATTGGGTAGGGCGCGGGCGAAGGAGGTAAAGCCCAGGTACTCCGGAGCGTCATCAGTATTTTGCGGAGGGAGAAAGACTCCGGGCGCCTCCATGAGGTTTTCGGCATAGCGGAGAAAACTGAAATCCTCGCTATACCCGTCCCGGGCCACCTGGCTGCGCCAGGGGTCGGTGTCGTCCCAGCAAGCCATACGCGCCATGCGATGCGGCACCGCCAGGCCACTGGAGGCGTGCTGGTTATTGCCACCACAAGTGCCGACCTTCTCGGCCTCAAAGAAAGGGGAGTTGTCGGTGATAAAGGCAAAAAACGGGCCGAGCGCGTTGGCCACGCGAAACTTTGCGAGCGCATCCTCTTCACTGGTGTAGTCTACGGATACCTGGGTGGAGGCAGTTGCCCTCATCATGCAGATGCCGTGCTTGCCGGTTCCAGAGAAATATTCGTCCATGAACTCATAGCGCTGTTTGCCGATGAGCGGAATGTTGCGTGCCTGCCGGGTAGGATGATAGCCGAGCTCCAGAAGCTGGAGGTTCATGGTGGCGAGGATCGGGTCGATCTCGCTCCTGAATTTTTGGTAGACCTTCTCTATCTGTGCAATGGAGGTGGTAGGACCTATGCTTACCTCGAGCTGGGCCCCCGGCTCCAACGTGATGGCTATACACTGCCTGCTGAGGCCAAAGAGAGAGGTGTTGCCCTGTGTGTCGCTCTCGTAACTCAACTCCGTGTATTTGCCCTGGAGCTGCTCGAGGACTTTTTGCACCGAGGGCGCGGAGGGATCCTCCTCATTGCGATACGGCACCAGCGCAAGCGTGTTTTTTTCTACAACAAAATGCTCCAGCTCAAAGCCAAGTGTTTGCACGTCATGGGCCTTGCTGCCGACGCTCAGATAGTTAGCTACGCTCGATGTGGGTTTGAATTGATCAAAGTATACGTCCATAAAGGGATTATAATCGCTTTAGTAGCAATTAATAAGAAAGGTTGCGCATGAATCTTGAGAACGATGGCATTTTTACCTCTGAGAGTGTCACTGAGGGTCATCCCGATAAGGTCTGCGATCAGATCTCTGATGCGGTGCTTGATACCATTCTCCTGCAAGAGAGGGAGTTGGAGGCCTCTGGCGTAGGCAACGTTGCGCAGGCCCGCGTGGCATGTGAGACCATGGCCACCGAAGGCCAGGTTTTTTTGGCCGGCGAGCTGCGCACTTCGGTGTATGCCGACATTGACAGCATTGTCAGGGACGTGGTGCGCGACATAGGCTACGACGATGTTGAGAGCGGGTTTCATTATCGCTCAATTGGCATCTCCAACTCTATTCATGCGCAAAGCGCCGATATAGCGCGCGGCGTTGATGAGTCCTATGAGGTGCAGCGTCACCTCGGTGGCGATGATCCGCTGCTCACGTTGGGGGCAGGGGACCAGGGCATGATGTTTGGCTTTGCCAGCAATCAAACGAGCACACTCATGCCTATGCCTATCTATCTGGCTCACCGCCTCTCCGAGCGCCTGACCCTTGCGCGCAAAGAGGGGGGGTTGGAGTACCTCAGGCCTGACGGCAAAACGCAGGTAAGTGTGCGCTATCACGCAGGCAAGCCGGTGGGTATCAGCACGATTCTCATCTCTACGCAGCATGCTGATGTGCCGGGCGTGGAGTCCGGGCTGTTAGATGACCTGGTGAGAGAGGTCATCACACCGGTTATGGAGCTCAATGAGCTGCCCTGGAAGGATGCGACCCTCTATGTTAATCCTACCGGGAGGTTTGTGGCAGGAGGGCCTGCTGCCGACACCGGTCTTACCGGACGCAAGATCATCGTTGACACCTACGGTGGTTATGCGCGGCATGGCGGGGGAGCCTTCTCGGGCAAGGACTGCACAAAGGTGGACCGAAGCGCTGCTTACGCCGCCCGATGGGTTGCCAAGAACATTGTGGCCGCGGGGCTTGCCGAGCAGGTTGAGATACAACTGGCTTACGGCATTGGCATAGCGCATCCGCTCTCGATTCTGGTAGATTGCTTCAATACCAACTCGGTTCCGGAAGATCACATTGTGGATGCTGTTCAGGAGGTTTTCGATCTGCGACCGGGGGCAATAATCCGCGACCTGGATCTTTTGCGTCCGATCTTCAGGCTAACCAGCAACTACGGTCACTTTGGAAGAGAGCTTCCCGAGTTTTCCTGGGAGCAAACAAATCGCGTAAAAGAATTACAGGCATGCTTCTAGTAGTGAGAGTCATGCTATAATCTGTTCTCGCGTGTCACAAGCCAACGTAGCTCAGCTGGTAGAGCAGCTGATTCGTAATCAGCAGGCCAGGGGTTCGAATCCCCTCGTTGGCTCCATTAAATCCCTTGTAGATTAAACTGCAAACATGGTACACTTTGTACACAAAAGAGACCGTACTCGAACTGTCACCGGATGGTGCGCGTGCTTACATACGTAAGCTAGGGTACGGTCTCGACTGTTTTCTAATGAAAGTACCATATATCTTCTATTCTCTTTTCGATGCATTTAAGATAGACAGAGCAATCAGTTTTGTCTTTTCTGGTTGACCTCAATACTGCTCCGGCAACTAAATCAGCGAGCTGTATAAGGTTATCTGACCTTGAGTCTACAAACTTGAACTTTGACACCTTGATATCATTGGTGTTTAGTTGTTTCCTGAAATAAGTTGTTGCACCCTTTTTGTATTCTCGCCCTGAACGCCCGTCAAGCTTAACGCTAGCATGCCTCAAGTTAGGTGTCATTTGTAGCACTAGGCGAATCATGTAATTATAGAAAGAATCTTGGTTACTCCGGAGTTGCCTGCTGTAGATGCTGGGTTTATGGACACAAATAACACGAATTCTGAAGTCAAAATTTGCAATACTAGCCAGCAGACTGCGAATAGTCTCCTTATTGGTCTTATTAAACTTAAACTCACAGCCATCTGACCACCCAAGAGAGCGTTTGAGTTTTTTCATGTAGAGCGAGACTTCTTCCGCCACAAGGTTATCATCGAATATCAGACACGTAATTACAAAGTGTTCACTAGAGCCATGCTCAAACTTAAAGCCTGGGTCTCCGGCATCATCTATGAAAACAACCTGGCTCACTCCGTCTCCCTGTTTAGGTGAACCTGCCAGCGTTTATTGTTACAGTGAGTAATAATAACATACAAACTTGCAAGAATTGTTACGTAATATCTCTTAAGGTGGGTCGGACCAAAGTAGCGCTGACTAAACCGGTCTCTGTTCAAAGCCTGTAAAAAACCGGGGTGTTCATCGCTGAACGCCCCGGTAAGTAGCCTAAGAGTAGGTAGATCGGGTCTACTTGATGTAGCCCTTGATCATTTCAGTGCCGTAGTCGGTTACCTTGTAGTATACGTGCAATTCGTTTTTGTCGTCCAGCTCCCAGTTTGACTCTTCGAGGAGGCCGTTCTTTTCGGCAGACATGAGAGATTCATTGATCGCCTTGGGCTTGAAGGCTCTGAACTTGCGGTAATCGTCGTTGAGTCGGGACATAACTCCCTGGACGTCAATCTCGCTACCGTCTTCGTAAAGCTTGAGAATCGCATAGTTGAGTGGTCTCATGTTAGGCCTCCTTCTGCTTCTTGAAGAATTCCAGGGGATTAACCGCAATCAAGAAGATTCCGAGCACCATGACCAGTGCAGCGATCCATTGAATGGGAGCCAGTGCGTAGCCCTCCCAGCCGAGGTACAGACCCAGCACCAAAAACGAGACAAAAGGAACCCAAAAGGAGAAGCCGCCGTTGCAAGCCATACCAAGAGCAGCGCCACACATGCTGTTTCCCTTGTACCAAAAGGCAAAGGAGAAGCCTGCGGCCAAACCGGAGATCAAGAAGAAGATAAGCGGACTGGCAAGCAGACCGTCTTCAACGAGTGGGCCCTGCACCGCCTCGACGAGCATAGTGGGGAACAGGCCGAAGTGACCGGCGATAAGAAAGAGAACCGGCACCATGATAAACAGGGTGAATACCCCTGAGGTGAACTGACGGATTGAGATAGAGATCTCGTAGTCGATTACCGAGGTTCCAAAGCCGCCGATAGCGCCCTCGATACCCCATCCCAGCGCCGCGATTAAGGCAATGGCAAGGCCGGCAAGATACATGGGGTCGGTGAGGGAGAAGTCTTCAAATGCGGTAGAACTGATCATGAAGGTAGCAATCACGCAAATGATGATACCGATGCCAATGCGGAGGTTCATTCCCTGCTTCAAGAAGAGCCATCCGATAATTGCACCGACAGCAGGACACAGCGCAGTGATAGGCGCCGCGATAGGGCCGGACATAAGCAACGCGATGATATAGGCAGTGGAGGCAATCGGTCCGCCGATCAAAGCGCAGACGATCATCACCAAACCGGGCTTGGATTTGTAGCAGCGCAAGAAGTCCATGAACTTGCCCTTGAAGGCCGCCTTGCCAATCATCCAGAGCGAACTGATGAAGTCATTGATGCCCGATCCAAGCGCACCCAGTATCACCACGGCCATAAGCACGGAAAACGATGCACCCGCAATGTTCACCAGATCGGGGATCTGATTAGCCAGCACCTGGTCGTACCAGCCGTCCGCACCGCCGTACCAGCCTTCGGCTCCGTTCAATCCCGGATACCACGCCGCTGAGCTTGTCGCAGCAACGATGAACGCAGAATAGAAGCCGTAGAGAAGCCCAGAAAAAAGCGCTATCAGGATTCCCTTCTTAAAAAAGCTTGCAGTTCGCGCACGGCGCGCCTGCTTCAGGTCAACAGAGTCATTCATGCTATCCCTTTCTTGTTTGCCCGATTATTACTGATTTTCTACGTGAGTGATAAAGTTTACCATTTCCTTTTCGATTTCCGGGTCGAGCAGACTTTCCGGAGCCGATTCCAGTATCTTCTCTACTCGCTCGTGGGCGTGGTCCTCAGCATCCTTGGCGCCCTGAGCCTGCCATTCCTCGATGCCTTTCCAGTCGGACACCGTTGGAGCGAAGTAATCACGAAAATGCTCAAGCGTAGAGTCATTGGTCAAAAAATCGGACATAGGCGCAGCCTCCAGAAGGTCTTCGAGGCCCATTTGCTCTACGTTAAACTCCATACCCTTGAGAAGGTAGCGAACCCGGCCGATGAGCTCATCGTCCAGTACGGTTTTTTCAAGCGAGGAGGTCATCAGATTGGCGAGAGAGCTGATACTTTGACTGGTAACGTTAACCCCGGCCAGCGCGGTAAAGAGCAAGCTCTGCATGCCCTCCATGCCAGCTTGATAGTCAATGGTCTTAGAGGAGGTCACCCCGGTTTGCGCACGGGCAGGGAGTCCGTAGAACTCCTTGATCATCTGAACGCTGGACGCCAGCATGAGCGAGGTGTCCGGGCTGGCGCATTCCCAGGTTGCCGTGCGCATGTAGCCATACGTCAGAGAGGCGGAGAGCATCACCGGAACCCCGGGCCTCACCAGCTGAGCCAGCACGAGCCCTGCCAGATCCTCGGCAATGGTCAGGATCAAGGTCGAGAGCAAATAGACCGGCGAGGTGATGCCGGTCATCGGCGCTGATACGATGCAGATCGGCTGATTATGCTCAGCGTAGACCCTGATACCATCGCAGGCAAACTCAGACCAAAAATAAGGTGAATTCGGACAGACCGTATGCCAGGTGGCGTAGTGCTCATTGAGCCAGCCCTTGCCAAAATAGATCTCAAAGAGCTTAAAGACCTCTTCTTTCTTTTTGACGGTCTCGATCTCCATAGGGGAGAGGAGTGGTTTGTCGCAGTTTTTGAAAGACTCAAAAACCGTCCAGAGGCTTTTGGTGCGCCGCGGAACATCGCAGGGGCTCACGGGAGCATAGCCTGCTATGTCAACGTTCTCACAGGCCTGATAGAGCTTTTGCAGGTTGGAAAAATCCT
>JAISPK010000085.1 GCA_031274985.1 Coriobacteriales bacterium
GAAGTTGAGCTGCGTGACGCGGCGGACCTCTGGGGCATGAATGCTCTGGAAACCACCGATGCGCTCACCGGCCGTCATGGCGAAAACTACAAGGTGGCCTGCATCGGACCGGCCGGCGAAAAGCTCAGCCTCATTGGCGTCATCATGAACGACAAGCATCGTGCTGCCGGGCGTGGCGGACTCGGTGCGGTCATGGGCTCCAAGAAGCTCAAGGCTGTCTGCGTACGCGGCACAGGCTCGGTAGAGGTCGCACGACCGGAAGAGTTCATGGCTGCCGCCAAGAAGACACGCGACATGCTCGTCGCCGACCCGGTTGGCGGAACCGGGCTGGCCGCTTTTGGCACTGAGGTACTCGTTAATATCATTAACGAGAGCGGGGCGCTGCCCTTTCACAACTGGCGCTCTTCGCATGATGTGTTTGCCGACAACTACGGCGGCGAGACGCTGGCCGCTACGTTCCTGGTTAAGAACAAAGCCTGTTTTGGCTGCACCATTGGCTGCGGCCGCGTAACACACGTAACCGGCAAGTACGAATCCTTTGGCGAGGGTCCCGAGTATGAGGCAGGCTGGGCCTTTGGTACGTCCACCGGCGTGAATGATCTGGGAGCCATCTGCAAGGCTAACTTCCTCTGTAACGAGTACGGAATCGATCCTATCTCTATGGGCTCAACGATTGCCTGCGCCATGGAGCTTTTTGATATCGGCGCTATTGACGAGAGTATCGTTGGCTTTGAGCTGCGCTTTGGCGATGCTGATGCCATCGTCAAGCTCACTGAGCTCACCGGCAAGATGGAGGGCTTTGGCAAGGACTTAGCGCTGGGCTCCTATCGACTCGCTGATAAGTACGGGCACCCGGAGCTCTCTATGAGTGTTAAGAAGCAGGAGATGCCGGCCTATGACGGACGCGCCATTCAGGGCATGGGCCTTGAGTACGCCACGTCAAACCGTGGTGGCTGCCATGTGCGCGGATACATGACCTCGCCGGAGATACTCGGATATCCCCTCAAGGTAGACCCGCTGGTCACCGAAGGCAAGGGTGCGCTGCTCAAGCTCTTCCAGGATCTTACTGCCCTGATAGACAGCTCGGGCGTTTGCCTGTTCACCACTTTTGGCACCGGCCTGCCCGAAGTTGCTGCGCAGTATCGCGCTGCCGTTGGCACCGACGAGACTGACGAAGAAATCCTGCTTAAGGGTGAGCGTATCTGGAACCTGGAAAAGGTCTTTAACATCGCTGCCGGTGTTGAGAAGGACACGCTTCCGCCGCGCCTCCTGCGCGAAGAGCTCACCGAGGGTCCCGCTGCAGGCAAGGTCTGCGAACTGGATGTCATGCTCGCGGATTACTATGCACAGCGCGGTTGGGGCGCCGATGGTTCTCCGACGGTTGAGAAGCTTGAGTCGCTGAATGTAGTTGGGTGAGTGAATTTGTGCAGCGAACGCCTTTTGACAATTGACCAGTGGCCACTGCCCATGGCCGCCCGACGAAGTGACGCCGTATGCTCGTAAAGTACTACGCCTATTATCGTGATCACACCGGGCGCAAGGACGAACAGCTCCCTGCGCCCGGCACCGTCGGCGACCTCTTGCGTCTGCTTGCAAAGCGCTACGGCAAAAAGGTGGAGGAAGGGCTTCTTGCTCCTGGTGGTTTGGACCTGGGGCCGGATGCCATCGTCTTGGTAAACGGGCGCAACATCGCACATCTCAATATGCTCGACACACCGCTCACTGATACGGATGCTGTTACGATTTTTCCGCTGGTTGCCGGCGGCTGAGCCGGGAGTTGCAGAATCCCCGTATTGGTTCTATTAAAAGAGGTGCCCGTATGATTGCCGTAGAACCCCAACGAATCCAGAGCATCCTGGAGGCGTATCCGCCAGAAAAGCGCTTTGCGCTCGCCATACTCCAGGATATCCAACACGAATTCAATTACCTTCCCGAAGGATCGCTTGAGGTGGTGTCTGCTCGCATTGGCACGCCGGTGGCGCAGCTGTTTGCCCTTGCAACGTTTTACAAGGCGCTGAGCCTTGTCCCCAAGGGCAGGCACATTATCAAGGTTTGCGACGGCACTGCCTGTCACATGTGCGGCTCAAGTTCTCTTCTGGTTGCGATTAAGCAGCTGCTTGCGCTTGAGCCGGGGGGCCGGACGGACGACGGCCAGTTCTCACTCGAGTGCGTGAACTGCGTTGGCTCGTGTGCTCTGGCTCCGGTGATGATTATTGACGATGCCTATTATGCAAAGGTCAACACCGAGAAGCTTGCCCTCATACTTGATGCGTACCGCCCGGGAGGTGAGCATGATGAGTAAGCGAACCCTCTTGGTGTGCTGCGGAACAGGCTGCCTTGCGAGCGGTGCTGCCGCGGTGGCAGACGCGCTGGACCGCGAGATAGCCGCCTCGGGAGTGGACGCCTTTGTGGAGAGACACACCAAACGCACCGGCTGCAACGGCTTTTGCGAAAACGGCCCCATCGTCAGGATTCTGCCCGACGATATCGCCTACTACAAGGTCAAGAGCAAGGATGCTCAGGCTCTGGTTCAGAGCATCGGCTCTGAGCCGGTGTTACGATTGCTCTACAAGGACGACCGGGGTGAGCGTGTGCTCAAGCTGGAGGACAATCCGTTCTATCGTACGCAGAAGCGTTTTGCCTTGCAGCATATTGGCCGGATAGACCCTTTGAGCCTTGATGATTATCTGGCTGTCGGGGGCTATAGCGCACTTAAAAAAGCGCTGACCCTAAAGCCGGAAGAGATTATCGAAGAGGTCAAGGCTTCCGGGCTGCGCGGACGTGGCGGCGCCGGCTTTCCAACAGGAATCAAGTGGAGCCTTGCTCGCAGTTATGACGAGTTTCCCAAGTATGTGGTGTGCAATGGCGACGAGGGAGACCCGGGCGCCTTTATGGACCGCTCCCTGCTTGAGGGGGATCCTCACAGTATCATCGAGGGTCTTGCCATCTGTGCGCTGGCCATTGGTGCTGAGCAGGGGTTCTTCTATATTCGCGATGAGTACCATCTGGCGCTGACCAACGTGAACGCCGCTCTTGAGGCGGCACGAGTGCACGGTTTTATCGGAGACCGTGTTTGCGGTACTCCCCACGCGCTGCACCTTGAGGTCGTGCGCGGCGGCGGCGCCTTTGTCTGTGGCGAAAGCACCGCTCTCATGCAGTCCATCGAAGGCAAAATCGGCGAGCCGCGCGCTAAATACATCCGCTCGGTTAAACGGGGGCTCTGGGATCAACCCACCGTGCTCAACAATGTGGAGACCCTTGCAAATATCCCCTCCATAATCCTGCAGGGCGGCAAAGCCTTTGCTGCCTCAGGAACCGAAAGCTCAAGCGGAGGCAAGGTCTTTTCGCTGGTGGGCAAAGTCAAGCGTACGGGGCTGGTTGAGGTTCCCATGGGAGTAACGCTCAAACAGCTTGTGTATGACATCGGCGGCGGGGTCAAGGAAAATCGACCGTTCAAGGCCGTGCAGATCGGTGGCCCTTCGGGTGGCTGCCTGCCTGAGAGCAAGCTTGACCTTCCCATAGATTTTGACACGCTCACAAAAGAGGGTGCCATGATGGGCTCCGGCGGGCTTATCGTCATGGATCATCACGATTGCATGGTTGAGGTAGCGCGGTATTACACAAGCTTTCTCGCTGAGGAAAGTTGCGGCAAGTGCACGCCTTGCCGTGAGGGCCTGCGCCATACCCTGCGGGTGCTCACGGATATCACCGAAGGGCGCGGCCAGGAGGGCGATATCGAGTTGCTTGAGCAGCTTGGCGAGACCATTAAAGACAGCTCTCTTTGCGCCCTTGGCGGTTCAGCACCCAATCCGGTGCTTTCTACAATCAGGTATTTTCGCAGTGAGTATGAGGCGCATATCCGTGATCATAGTTGTCCGGCTGGCGTGTGCGCTGCCCTCACGGCTTTTGCCATTGATACGGAGCTCTGCACCAGATGCGGCGCCTGCCTTAAGTCCTGCTCGGTCGCTGCGATAAGTGGCAGTAAAAACGAGCCGTATCGCATTGATGCTTCTGCCTGTATTTCGTGCGGAAGCTGCCGCCTTGCTTGCAGGTTTGACGCAGTGCTCACCAGTAAACTTGAGGCCGGAGGGCCGGGCTCTGTTGATTGCACAGGCGCTGCGAGTGCTGCGAGCCTGGGAGGAGGTGCCTCATGAGCATCACGATAACTATTGATGGCAAGCCGTGTGTCTGTGAGCCCGGCGAGTATGTGCTCGAGATTGCAAGACGTAACGGCATCTTTGTCCCGGCCTTATGCAGCCTTAAGCCCGTTTTGACCGAACGGGGTTGTTGCCGTGTGTGCATTGTAGAGCTCGTTGAAGACGCACGTTCGAAGGTCGTGGTTTCGTGCATCTATCCCGTTGAGCGGGAGTGCGAGGTGTTCACGCAGTCTGAGAAGATCGTGCGAGAACGTGGGATGATTTTGGCTCTGCTTAAACTGCTGGCTCCTGATGCCACACTGATAGCGCAACTGGCCAAGGCCTACCGGGCACCCGATTTGGATAGGCTCGAGCCTAACCCTGAGGGTGGCACCTGTGTGTTGTGTGGACGCTGCGTTGAAGCTTGCTCGCTACTGGGAACCAGTTCTCTGGCTGCGGTTAATCGCGGAGTGAGCAAGGAGATTGCCACTGCCTACCATGCCCCTTCTGCAACGTGCATAGGGTGTGCGAGCTGTGCGGGTGTCTGTCCTACCGATGCTATCCCTGTGGTTGAGGATGGAGCAAAGCGCACCATCTGGAACAAGGACTTTGAGTTGGCGTACTGTGAGGTGTGCGGCGAGCTGCTCGGCACGGTTGCATCCCTGGAGCACGCAGCAACAGCGGCTGAAGTCGAGCCCCTGTTCCTTTGCCCCGTACACAAGCAAAAGGTCCTGGCGCAACACCTGGCTCACCCCTATAAACCCTGAGGCAACTTCTTCGTATTAATGCTGCACCATCCATAAGGCTGCCTGACAACTGATAAGAGGTACAATTACTCCTGATAGAACAAGACAATTCTAGATTGCGAATCGGAGTAAACTTTGAAGGCTATTCTGTTTGACCTTGACGGCACGCTGCTGGATACCCGTGATTTGATCCTTGTCTCAATGCAATACGCGTATTGCACAGTCCTCGGTGAGGAGTCCCTCCCTTCAGACGACAAACTCCTCTCCATGGTGGGGATTCCGCTCAAAGAGCAAATGGAGCGACTTTCCCCGAAAAAAAGCGAAGAGCTCTTTGAGACCTACCTTGAGTACAACGCAAGGGTTCAGGATTCTATGCTCACGGATTTTGCCGGAACCAAGGAAGCCCTCGATGCGCTCTTAGAAAAGGGGTTCCGATTGGCGGTTGTCACCTCAAAAAGGCATGGCTCCGCCGCTTATGGGCTCAAACACACGGGGCTTTTAGATTACTTTGAACTGCTCCTGGGCTCCGATGACACCCCGGAGCACAAGCCCAAGCCCGGGCCGCTTCTGGCTGCAGCAAAGCTCATGGGGCTTGCTCCCCACGAATGCGCCTACCTTGGTGACAGCCCTTACGACATGCTTGCCGCAAGGTCGGCCGGGATGCAGGCGATTGGCGCGCTCTGGGGTATGTTTTCTCAAAAAGACCTGCTCGATGCAGGCGCAGAGGTTCTGATTTCAGATGTTTCTGAATTAGTTGGGCTGAACACTCTA
>JAISPK010000104.1 GCA_031274985.1 Coriobacteriales bacterium
GCTTCCGCGGACAGCGGCAACGTTGGAATCCAATTGATGGGGCCGACCGGACAACAGTTTTTGTTATCATCACGATGCAACTTAATGTGCTCCTTTCTTGACATGATAACTAAATTCGCTGCTCTGTTGTCATAGCGATTACCATTAATATGGTGTACCGAAGGTTCGCTAATACCGGACGCATTTTCAAAACAAAATGCTTGCGCAACCAGTCTATGCACCGACTTCTTTTTCTTTTTTTTGGCAACCTTGAGAAAGACATACTGATAACCCCTTTTTTGATCTACGTACACGGTAAGCTCATTGTTGCGACTATCTCGAATGCGCCCCATTGAAGAAACATTATAAAGACGTTCCTCTACCTGAATACTTCGCCAGACTTCACTGCTAACAAGCGGCGCATGAGCAACTGCGTCTTCCGGTTTTATATAGCAACCAAGACCATTACAAAGCCAGGAATCACCGGTTAATGAAATCTCAACACCGTAGGTTGACCAGCGCGTGGGAGTGTATCCCTTTTGTAGCATGCGAAACGCCTGTCTCAGGTATGCTAATCTCTGGAGTGACCTCATACGTTCTCCTTTTCCCCGGTTTGTCTTTTTCTCCCCTTTCCCCAAAAAACCATTCAATTGAATTTTACTGGCTGTGCCTTCATTTCAGTGTCCTCGTAATAGGTCACTCAAGAAAAAGGCGGCAACTGTATTTCAAGAGAACGGTGCTTTTTATCGCGTATCTAGCAAGGTACCACAATTTTTTTTGTTTTGTCAACAAAATATTTGTTATACTTTGATTCTAGATTTTTCACTCTCTGAGAGGGGCTGCTGTGCTAACCGTAAAACAAGCTGCTGAGAAACTTCAGGTAACACCTGAACGCATAAGAAACATGATTTACGCAGGTGTTTTACCTGCTGAAAAATTTGGGAACAACTGGTCAATTCCTTGTTGTGTTGTTGAGCAGAGACTCGCTCAGAAGCCAAAGCGTGGGCGACCAAAAAAGGTGGATTCGCGCGAGAAAATCAGCTACCACTTTATATCCCTGAACAGCGCATTGTATAGCGAATGTGAGAGTTTTATTAATGAGTGCGGGGAGCACCACCATGTTTTGCTAGCTGGCAACAAAAAAGAGCAGGAGTTCTTCATGCTACTCCAGAATTTTTTCCTGCAGAAAAACAAAAGGTGCACATTGAGCGTGGAGTAACAGATACATTGAAAACTCAGAAAAATCAGATCTTTTCAGATTACTTACCAACCGTTCTAAAGGAGAGCCCGCTTTAGGTATGTAAGACAAAACGTGTTGGTGATTTGGAGGTTATTGGATAAGAATACCCGGCAATGAAGTTAATGAGACTATGAACATCGTACTTGACCTGCTCAAGACCTACGAGCCTGTCCATCTCGGCCAGAAGCGTGTCGAGCGTCTCCTCACCCGCAGCCCTACCTCTCAAGTTCCCCTTTGGTTTTGCTGGACTTTGCAGGAGAGATTCTAGCCTCTTTTGATCTTCTCTACTGTCCCTGATTCAGGACACTCATCGAAAACAGGCGGTTATGTATTCTGAAATACTAATCGTAATAACAACCATCTTTGTGGAGGCCAATCGGCATCTTATGCCCATCACCATATGCAGCGTTGAGCGATTTTAGTGTGTCTGCCAGCTCGATCTGACCACCGACAACGGACAAGGTCTGCTTGATAAGCTTGGTGATTCTGAAGAGCTTTTTGTGGGAGTCCCACCGGATATCATAATCCTCAACGCTCAGAGACCACCGGTTTATGCTGGTGCGCTCAACCAGTGCAACAACACCTGACCCATAACCCAATACGTAGTAGCGGCTTTCGTGCCCCTTGTATGTTTCCATTACATCCTCCTTGTAGACAGCATTACAGTCGCGCGGACACACCAGTTATAAATAAATGAAAACTGTCGCAACGATGAACTCCTCCCTTTAGCGATCTTAAGAAGCAGAGCGCTAAAAGATATGAGTTCTCTTTAATTTTTTCTTAGTGTTTCTCTTGCATACGAGGGCGTCCTCGCAGAAGATTTCTCGTTTTTCTTTGTTCATAAACGAGTCAGGTGAAATGCTAGCACCTATAGTATAACTTTGGTGCCCGTTTTTTGGACACTGATTGTACAAGTTTTAGAATTTCTTTGGTTTTCGTGGGCTGTTTCTCAAATCAGCCGAGCAACGAATACCGTGCCGCAATACTGTTTTGATGAAGGCAGCACGAGGGCTGGTTTTGGGGCCAACATGGTAATAGTCGTGTCGGCAGCAACACAGGGCCTGGCGGCCTTGCCGGTATCGGCTAAAAGACCGCTCGGAATGTCCACTGACACCACGTGCAGCGCTGGCCTTTGCTCTCTCTCCCGGTTGATGGCATCGATCCAATGCCGGTAAGGCTCCCTGACCGATTCACCGCCAAATCCGATGCCAAGCAGTGCATCAACTGCAATTGTTGCCTCATCCAGGAAGGCTGCAAGCTCTTCTTCGGTTGGATCCACCGCAATAGTCAAAGTAGCGTAGCCCTGAGCGGTTGTTTCCAGAGCGGCACTGCGCGCAGGTTCAACGCTGAGCTCAGCTGCAGAGCGAGCAGTTACCAAAACGACGTGATACCCTCTCCTTGCAAGGTCTCCGGCGATGACCCAGCCGTCTCCCCCATTGTTGCCTGAACCGCTAAAGATTACTGTCTTGTGAGCCGCTTCAAGGTTATGCAGGATATACCCCGAGACACTCGCCCCGGCGCGCTGCATAAGCTCAAACAGACCGGTTCCCTCTGCCTCGATGCGCTTCTCTAGTTGTACTACCTCCGCCACTGAAAGCACAGCACTTTTGCTTTTATCATCTAAAAGCAAGAGCTTTGGTATTTCGGTCTTATTTTCCATAAACTTAAGTAGCCGCTCTTGCTTGTTCTCATCAATACCGCTCAGGTGGTATTTTAAAGATAATTGACAGTATCTCGCAAGCAACAATCGACGAGAAGATCCTTCGCCTGCGGCTCAGGATGACAGGGGTGGAGCGCTCAGGATGACAGGGGTGGGGCGCTCAGGATGACAGAGGGATACGCGGGAACGACAGAAGGGTATGGGTTCCCGCCTTCGCGGGAACGACAGAGGGGGCGTTTCGGATTCGTCTAGTTCTCGTAAGTCTGCACGATGCTCTGGAGATGCTCCTTGTAATCGTTAACCAATGATTGAGGACTCTCTATCCTGGCACTCGTGCCAAACTGCGCAAGCCAGCCAAAGAACACCGGGCTCTTCAGAATATGCACCGTTATGCGTGCGGTGTTGTCGTCAATCCGGTAGATAGGCACGTCTTTTCCAAAGCGGTCGATGATGGGCCCGATAAGCGAATGATCAACCAGCAACACAGCGCCAATCGTCTCGCCGTCAAACATACTAAAGGCGCGCGCTGTGAACTCCTGCACGTCAAAGCTCCGTATCTTATCGGTACAGGCAAGGGGTTCATCAGACTTTTTGATGCTCTTCATGCGGTCGACCCGATACGTCAGGAACTTGTCATGCGTTTCGTTATAGGTGATGAGGTAGTAGTATTCGTCTTTGTAAACCAGGTCAACAGGATTTTCCACATAAGTGTTGCCTTCGCGCCTGAGCTTTTCCTTCTTGTCAAACCCGTAGTCAAAATACTGAAAGGTTATCTTCTTTTTGTCCCGGATAGTTGCCTGGATAGTATCGATGTTGTAGTAGACGCTCTCATTTTGCATCTTGATGCGTCCTTCAACGTGCATGCTCTTTTCGAGGAGCGTTCTTTGATGCTGAGAGGTGAACTGTTCGAGCTTGTTGATTAGCACATCGCTCTTATGCTTGGTTAAGAATCGGGAGCTCTGAGCGGCGTCGGCCAGGAGCAGAAGCTCAGGCAGCTCAAACTGCCGGGCGCCAACGGCATACTCAGTATGCTTTCCCCGCCTCTTGATGATATCGAGCCCATAGTGTTCCAACGCTTCAATATCGTCATAGAGCGCCTTGCGCTCGGCGCTGATGCCCTTGTTTTCCAGGCGATCAAGCAGCTGAGGCATGGTGAGGCCATGCTCGTCGTCGGTCTCTTCGAGCAGAATATCACGCAGAACCAAGAGCTTCAGTTTTCTTTGAGAACTGTTCTCCATAAGCTTTACGCTCCTTAAAGAGTGCGCATGGCACAGATGGTGCGCGTGAACAGCTCCTCAAGCTCCCAACCGCACATCTCGGCGCCTTTTGCTATGACGTCGCGGCTGCAGCCGGCTGCAAAACGCTTGTCCTTGAACTTTTTCCTGACGCTTGAGCTCTCCATGTCCTGCACGCTCCTGGAGGGACGCATAAGCGCTGCTGCTCCGATAAGGCCCGTTAGCTCGTCGGTGGCGTAGAGGATCTTTTCCATGAAATGCTCTGGTTCATAACGCGTTGCCGTCTGCCCCCAGCCATGCGAGAGTGCCGCACGGATAACGTTCTCGTCAACACCCGCTTTGCGCAGTAACTCCTCGCCTTTTACGCAGTGCTCAGCAGGATATTGCTCAAAATCAATATCGTGCAAGAGGCCCACCACGGCCCAGAACTCAGCATTGCCCGGATCAAACTCTGCGGCAAAGTAGCGCAAAACGCCACTCACCGTCTCGGCATGCTCAAGATGAAAGGCTTCTGAATTGTACTGAGCCAGCAGAGCGCGCGCCTGTTGCAGGGCAGGGATCATGCCGGGCTCACTCAATGCACTCGTGAGGTCAGCTTAGTCGGCATAGGTATCAAAATACCGCTGGATAAGCACAACCGGCGTGCCTTTGTCGCCGCTCCCTGAAGTAAGATCGCAGAGGCTTCCCAACAGATCGGTCAAACGGCGGGGCGTGGTGCCCTGCGAAACCATGTTGTTGACCAGATCGTCCTTCTTGTTTTTGATAAGCTCCTTCATGGCCTCTCCGGCATCGGTGCTGGAGAGTTCGTTGAGCTCATTGTCCGCAATGTACTTGAGCTTGAGCTCATTGGGAGTGCCGATGAGACCGGCGGTATACCCGGGAGAAACCACCGGATCGGCAAGTTCCCAGATGCCTCCGACCGGATCCTTGAAGGCACCGTCGCCGTAAACGAGAACCTCGATATTCTTGCCCGTGAGCTCATTGAGCCGCTGCGCCAGGCCGTCAACGAACTGCTGCGTGTCGCGCGGGAAGAGCTTTACGGAATCATCGGTAGCGAGATTGGAGCCGAGCAGGCCATACTGGGGATGAAAACCGCCGCCGTCAACAGGGGCATCCATGATCTCGTCAAGCCCCAGCACCTTGTTGGCACCGGCAGCCTGGAGCAGTCTCTTGGAGCGAACGCGGGTATGGATGTCCGCGGTGATAACGTCTTTAGTGTAGGCAAGAATCGCCCGAGGGTCGTTGGCGAGAATGATCTCCGCCTTGCCCTGACAAAGCTCCTTATAGTAGTCGATGTAATCAACGCCCGTAAAGGGATGCGTGACCTTGCCAAAAAGCTCGCGGAACCGCGCCTCGTCAATCACATCGGTAAAGGGATCGATGCCCTTTTCGTCGATAAGATCAAGGCTGATGAGCGGGTTTCCAACTTCGTCAGAAGGATAGCTGAGCTGGATATAGATCTTATCCACGCCACCCACGATGCCTCTGAGTATCTGCGAAAAGCGGTTACGGCTCGTTATGGGAAAAACGAGCCCCACAACACCACCGGGGAATTTTGTGCGCACATCCTTGGATATCTGCGAGAGCGTAGCGTAGTTTCCCTGCGCCCGTGCCACGACCGCTTCAGTCACCCCCACCACATCCCTGTCGTAGAAAGAGAAGCCTTCTTCGGCAGAAGACGCAAGGACTGACTGGGCAACGATCTCTATCAGATTGTCACCTCGTTTGATAATGGGAGTGCGGATTCCTCTTGAAACTGTTCCCGTGGCGCGCATCGTTGGACCTTTCTAAACCTGAGTTGTTTGATTGGTAGAATAATAGCATTGATTAAGGCTTGGCAGCAGCTAGCATCCCCCGAAACAACAAAAGATGCCGCCGTTCTCGTCTCAGCAAGAACAGCGGCATCAAAAGAATACTTTTTTCAAAGATCTGCCGGAGCAGACGGGGTACTACTTAATAATGGTAAATCCACCAATCAGCGGCAGCTTTTTCATCTTGCCCTGCGATGCGTTGATGATACCCATGATGACCAGGGCCAAAATGCCCAGCGGCAGCACTATCCAAACAATGCTGAATATGGTCAGGATAGCCACGATTGCAGGCGTGAACAACAGGGCGGCGGTGAGAACAGCCGACAGGATAGACAGGACAATAGAGAGGCCTGCCGAGCAGATAAACAGGATGGTTCCCTGGTTTGTGTGAAACTTAACATACGGTGAAGTCTTATGCGTACCGGCCAACAGGGGGATAAAGAAGATGATGTAGGCCAGGATAGCCATGACTTTATTGTCCTCGACGTCGCGCGGATCTGCCTGTCCGGGAGCAACAGTGGGGGCAGGCTGTTGGTACGTTTGCTGCTGTTGGTACTGCGGAGGTTGTTCTTGGTACTGTGGCGGTTGTTGGTATGCGGGTGCTACGCCAATCGGTCCACCACAAGAAGGACACACGGTAGTTCCATCCGGTACTTGCAATCCACAGTTAGTACAATTAGCCATTTTGCTTTCTCCTTAACTATCGTTTGTTGCTCGTCACGTCATGTGGCGCCACGCCAGGAATACCAGCTACTCAGTACAAAACACCGTCTTTGACACCACAAAAACCCTCGTACAACAAAATAGCAAATAATAGGCGTTTTGTATAGGACGCAGACAAAAGGGGACGTGCTGACAAAAGGGGACGTACCTTGCGTCTTG
>JAISPK010000147.1 GCA_031274985.1 Coriobacteriales bacterium
ATCTTTGCCAAAGAAAGCAGAAGTGCCTTCAACAGTTCAAGGGCAACTCGCAGAAGATACCGTCAGGGCGGCAAGCACACAACAAGGGGTGTCAGGCAGCCTGGCCCCCTTGCCTCCTCTGCCCCTCGAGCCGTTTGAGCGAGTAGAGAAGTCTTGGCACGCCGAGACGCTTGAGAGCTGGAAACTGTTGAGCGATCTGTCCTGCGCAGACTATGCCCGCAAGGTGCTCGCGAGCATTCAGGAGCAGAACTTCGAGCTGGTAGAGGCAGGGTTTATGGATCTCTCCGGAGAGTGCTGGGGCTGCGTATTCAAAGGAGCACAGGGAGAGGCGCTCTCGGTGCTGCTCATGCCTCTGCACCTTTTTAGCCCTCGGTCTGAGAGCAATGTGCTCACGGTAACCGTCTTGCATTACCTGGCGTACGAGGAGATCTGATGAAGAGGTGCGAGGGACAGCCCGCAAAGAGGTGCATGGGACAGGCCGCAAAGAGGTGCGAGGGACAGGCGAGTGTCGAGTACCTCATAGTGGGCCTGGCGCTCATGGTAGTTATCGCCGGCCTCGGCGCACTTTCCGTGCGCCTTGAAGAGGGACTTTTCGTGCAGCATGCCGCAGACAGCGCCTCGCATGCCATAACCACCAATACGGCCGGTTCGCTCGGCGATATTTTGCTCTACTGAGGGGTATCTGCCATGTTGAGACGTGAGCTTCTGAATGAACAAAACGGACAAACCACCGTAGAGGCTGCCTTTCTGATTCCGGTATTGCTGCTGCTGGTTTTACTGTTGCTGCAACCGATGATTCTGCTCTATAACCGCATGGTCATGCAAAACGCTGCAGCAGAGGGCTGCCGGCTGCTCGCTACGGCAACTTCCCAGGGCGCCTATAGCGTTGACAAACAGGAGGGCTACATCAAACGACGTCTGGCAGCTATTCCTCCGGTTGATATCTTTCATGTACACGCCAGCGGCTGCTCATGGAAAATCACCCTGGAGGGCGACGAGTATGCCGCTGAGGTGAGCGTGAGTATCAGCAATCAGTCCAAACCGTTGCCGTTGCTCGGCTGGGGCGCCACCGCACTTGGCTTAACCAACCCGGCAGGAAACCTGGTTCAGGAGGTGACGGTAGTGATGCCCACCCAACCACCTTGGGTGGCGGCTCATGGCGGAAACGACCCGGAGGGGTGGGTGCACGCATATGATTGAGTATACGACCCCCGCAAAAACGCGTAAGTCTGAGCATTCGACCCGCTACGATGTTCCTGAAGTCTGCGGCCACCTCTGCGTTGAAAGGAGACACGGTGAAAGCGCCTGATACCTCTCTTACTACCCGCACCACTCCCTTCATTGCCCGGGACGGAGGCTTCACCACCGCAGGAGTAGCGATTGCCCTGTTGCTGGTGGTTGCTCTCCTCTTTACGGCGGTGCAGGTGAGGTGGATCGCAAGCCAGAGTGCAGACATCCAGTTTGTTGCTGATGCCGGAGCTTTGGCCGGCGACAACGTGGTGGGGGAGTACCTGATCGTAGCCAGGGTCGCTGACGCAGTGGTACTTTCTTTGAGCCTCCTGGGGATGGCAACGTACGGGATAGCCATTGTGGTGACCTGCATACCCTATACCTCGTCGGTGGGAAAGACGTTGCTGGAGTTTGGATCCAAGGTCTTCAAAGCGCGCGACAAGGTAGCCGGTACGGCGGCAAAAGCACTGAACAAACTCCAGGCAGCCCTGCCTTTTTTGATTGCTCTCAATGCAGCAGGCGCTATCGAAGCCAATGCGCAGATCAGTGCATCCCGGGCAGCGTACCTGGGGCTTGCCTTCCCTCTGCCGCTGCAAGGCGAGGACACAGACTTTGCGGATGACGAAGTTGCGGTGAGTAGCGCCGAGATGCTGGGAGAGCACAATGAACAAACGGCAGAGCTTACCGATGCCGCCCAGGAGGCGCTCAACAAAATGGAATCCTCCAAACTCAGGGCCTATACCGCAGATTGTGTGAACAATCCCCGGTATTGTCTGCACGAGCGGGCTGCTTCTCTGGCCGGTTTAAGCGGGGGGAGTAATCCTCACTTTTCGTCGGTGGAGTCCTGGCTCTTTGATTATGCCTTTAGCAGGGCACAAACGTACTACGCAAGACGTCTTGCAATCGAGTCACCGGCCAATCAATCTCTCGATGAGCAGATACGATCATTGTGCCGAAAACGTTTTTACGCTTATGCAGGAGAGGAATTAAGAGCTGGCTGGTGCTACACGTCTCCTGATGGCACGCTGGATGCGTATTTTCCGCTGTTTCCCAAGAATACTGAGGAGATGCGGCGCACCAGGCTTTACACCGAACGGGTTTACCCCTTGAGCGCTGATGGTGTGCTGCATGGTTCAACCGCTTGCTCGGCGTATCAGGCGGCTGGAAGCGCTGGTAGTGGGTCGGTTGCGGAGCTTGAGGCAGGTACCTGCCATTCATGCAGTGAGTGCCGGTTTGCAGCTTCTACGATTGGCAAGGTAGCTCTGGCCTCATCAAACATAGATAATGGTTTTGAGTACTACTACCGCATCATTGCTGAGGAGGCAACGCGCTATCAGGCGGCTTCGGAGGAGTATGCCCGTCAGAGCGGAGCAGCACAGGATTCAGCGCGCAAAGGTTTTGATATCTTCAAAGAGGCCATGGAGGCGCTTAAGACTCCCCGCCTTAAGCCTCATCCTCCGGGGCACAGCGGGGTCATCGCCATCGTGCTTGACGTGCAGACCCATAGCATTCCGGCTGCTTTTACAAGTTCTACCGTTAACAGTGGCGCTGCTCTACAGCCACGCCTGGCACTGTCGGCAGCCGCTTTGGCCGAGGAAAAAGCAGCTCATGGTGCCAATATCCTCGCATCCTTCTTAGATAAAGCGATGTCAGAGGTTGATCAGTCATCCCTTGCCCTTGGTGCCCTCGGTGTTTTTGACGGAATCCTCAATATTTGGGGCTCGGCTCTGCTGGTGTACAGCCAGGGAGGCGACGCAATCAGTGAAGGACTCGTAAATTTTCTGGACTCTATCCCCCTCGTAAAAGCTACCCCACTGTCACGTTGGGCTAAGAAAACACTCTGCGAGGTAGTTGAGACCCTGGGTTTGCAGGGAGCAGACCTTAATACACCCCGGCCACTGCTCGTCAATACGCTGCACGTGTTGCGGGCAAGCGATGCTGCACCGGCCAGGGCGCTGCAAGCGGCAAAGGAAGGGTATTCCTCTCTGAGCGGGTCGGGCAGTGGCACGCTTGGCGAAGCTTTAATCGAGGGGCTCACCGGCACGTTGACAGATCGCAGCTCTCAGTTGCTTCAAAGCGAATTTACCCTGTTTGAGATCTCTTTTGGAGAAGTACCCGGCCTGCCTACGATTCCCATCAAAATGCGGCTGCCGGACTTGGTTGTAGAGCGAGGTCAGGCGGTGGTGGATAACTTCTCCTCAAGCGTGAGTGCCAGTTATGGCGGAGGTGGCAACCATGCTATCTGGGAATAATACCTGTCAGGGGGACGGAGAAAATGACAGG
>JAISPK010000162.1 GCA_031274985.1 Coriobacteriales bacterium
GGGGCTGGTGCGCGAGGCTGGAAAAGCCTCCTCTCCCGGAAACGCCATCCTTTACGGCACGAGTCGCACGTTTCTTGAGCGCTTTGGGCTTAAGAGCTTGAGTGACCTGCCTGCTCTTGAGCAATTTGCTCCTGACGAGCACACCAGGCAGATCATCCGCGAACGACTCTCTGCTGCATCAGGCAACGCGGAGTCTCTGGAGCTGGAGGCCACCAGGGAGCAGGCTTCTCAAGACGTTGACGACTACGATGATGACTACGACGCAGAGCTGGAGCTTGCTGTCGAATTGAGCGAATAGCTCAAAGGCCGGGAGCCCCGTATGCATTCACTGCCGTATCCGATGCGCCTCCAGAAATTTCTGGCGCGTGCCGGAGTAGCTTCGCGACGCGGGTCAGAGAACCTGATGACCTCCGGCAGGGTCACCATTAACGGCGTGGTGGTCTCAGAGCTGGGGAGCAAGGTTGATCCTGCAACCGATGAGGTGAGGATTGACGGCAAGGTGGTGACGCTCGCACACCAATACGACTACCTCATGATGAACAAACCTGCCGGCTATCTCACCACGATGTCTGACCCCTTGGGTCGCAACACGGTGGCAGATCTACTCCCTGAGGCGCGCGCTGCCGGTTTATTCCCGGTTGGGAGACTGGACTTTGACACCACCGGACTCCTGCTCTTTATGACCGATGGAGAGCTGGCACATCAGCTCCTGCACCCCAGGCATCATGTTCCCAAGAGTTACGTAGCTGCCGTTGACGGGGTGCTCACCGAGGAGGATGCCGAGCAGCTTCGCGAGGGGGTTGCGCTGCATGACGGTATGACCAAGCCGGCTTTGGTTGAGATTTTGAGTCCTTTGCCGGACGTGTCCCCAAACGGCACGTATCACAAGCAGTTAAAGAAGCCCAATTCACACGAACGCATCCTGCTGGCGGCAGGGGAGTTGCCGGTGATGAGCACAGTGGCGCGCATCACGATATCGGAAGGGCGCAAGCGGCAGGTCAAGCGCATGTTTGCCCATGTGGACCATCCGGTGGTGAGCCTGCACAGGGAATCCTTTGGCCCCCTTGAGCTCGGCGATCTTTTGCCCGGCGAGTGCCGAGCGCTCACCGAAGAAGAGATCGCTGCCCTGCGAGGCGCGCTTTAGCCCCAAAAAAAAGAAGGCCTGACAAGCAGGCCTTCCTTCTCAGGGCATTTTTAGCCCAAGGTATTTCTGTTCAATGATTACTCAGGGCGTCCCATATCACTGGTGGACCAACTGGAGTACAGACCGGTCTCCTTGTAGAAGAAGATGGTAGCAAAGCCATCATCGCAGGCGTACCAGCTGATAGCAATTTTCTCGTCGTCCCAATTCTTTTCTTCGCCATAGACACCCAGGAATGCAGCAACGTCTTCAGCGACGGTCTTGTCTCTGTCGAGGCCAAAGCTTTCAAGGGCAGCGTCAAGTTCTTTGAAGGTTTTGTCGGTCACAATGGGCCCCGGGCCGATCTCCGGTCCTTGCACTGCGTCGGTGTCAGAAGCTGCAGCATCAGGTGCATCGTTGCCGGTAGCTCCACCACAAGCGGTGAGCGAGAGCGGCGCGGCAAGTGCCAACGCAAACACAACCATCATAATCAATACTTTCTTCATACTAGCAATCCTCCTCTTTCTTGGTTTTGCCTGTTTCTGTTTTACAGGCTGATTTCCCACTTCTCGAGTCTGTTCTCATGTTCTGTCATGAAAAAGACAGAGGATAGTATAACAAAACAGCGTAACAATCTGCGAGACCTCATAAAAACAACAGAAAACTAACCAATAAGGGCCGATTTCCATCCCTGCTCTATGCACGCGAACATCTGTTTGGTATACTCTTTGCATGACAACAGAACTCCGCATACTCGGCATCGATCCCGGACTGGCGCACGCAGGTTGGGGCGTCATCGCCGTACAGGGAAGCAGGATCAGACCGCTTGCATACGTTTCTATTGCAACAGTAGCCTCGGAGGAGCTACCACTGAGATTAGCCAGGATATACGATGAGCTGGCTGCGGTCATACTCAAGTATGCACCCGAAGAGCTGAGTATCGAGACCATCTATCACAAGGGCAACCCAAAGAGCTCGGTCGCTACGGCGCAGGCGCGCGGTGTGGCGCTGGTCACAGCCGCACGAAGGTCGCTTAAAGTGAGCGAGTACGCTCCTGCTGCCATCAAGCAGGCGCTGGTAGGCTCCGGCTCTGCTACAAAGCAGCAGGTTCAGTTCATGGTGCGCAACGTATTGGGCCTCGACCACACCCCGGAGCCGGATCACGCGGCTGATGCCCTGGCAGCTGCCATCTGTCATGCGCATCATCGCAGGTATAATCTTGTACGTGATAAAAAGGTGTAGGCAGGTGCCGGCAGCCTCGTTGCCACGCAGCCTCGTTGCCACGCAGCCTCGTTGCCGCATAAGAAAGGAATTGCATGATCGCATCACTCACAGGTGTTTTGGAGCAGAGAGATAACAACGCTGCCATTATCAACGTAGGCGGCGTGGGATTTCTCTGTCTGATGAGCACAAGTTCGCTCATGGCACTCGGTAGCGTGGGGAGCACAGTGCGCGTTGAGACCCTCCTTCTCATGAAAAATGACGCACTCGCACTCTACGGGTTTGCAGGAGCAGAAGAGCGCGCCCTCTTTGAGAGTTTGACCTCGGTTTCGGGGGTGGGCGCAAAATATGCGCTTGCCATACTCTCGGCCTATGCGCCAACGGAGCTTACCAACATCATCCAAACCGGCGACGCAACCCGTCTCACCGCAGTGTCCGGCATTGGCAAAAAAACTGCACAGCGCATCATCTTGGAGCTTAAGGGCAGTTTGGATACCCTGGCGGGACTCACGGGCGCAGAAACCCCTGAGGCCGGTAGTGCTGAGGCAGAGGCCGCATTAGCACTGCAGGCCATGGGCTTTTCTGCTGCAGAGATAGCCCTCGCTTTCGCTGGCAATGAGGAGGCAAATGCCCCGGACGAACAGCGCAGTGCCTCGGACCTCATCCGTCTGGCCTTGAAGAAGTTAGGGTAGACACATGGCGCATTGGGAAGATGAAACCTTGAGCAATGACTATACCCAGGGCAGCGTAATACGGGACCTTACGGCTGCTGAGGCCGATGAAGAAGCCGGCGTCGATCGTGCACTCAGGCCACAATTCATCAAGGACTATCTTGGACAGGGGAGGGTCAAGGACAACCTCACGGTATTGATTGAGGCAGCAAAGGCACGCGGCGAATCGCTCGACCACATGCTGCTCTCCGGCCCTCCGGGGCTCGGCAAAACAACCATGGCCTCAGTGGTGGCCAACGAGTTGGACGTTTCCATCAAGGTCACCAGTGGCCCGGCAATTGAGCGCGCAGGCGACCTGGCGGCAATTCTCACCAATCTCGACAGAGGTGACGTGCTGTTTATTGACGAGATACACCGTCTTAACCGTGCCGTAGAAGAGGTTCTCTACCCGGCCATGGAAGACTATGTGCTGGACATCATCATTGGCAAGGGACCGGCTGCCCGTTCAATCCGGCTTGATCTTGCTCCGTTTACCTTGATTGGCGCTACAACCCGCACGGGACTTTTAACCGGACCCCTGCGTGATCGTTTTGGTATAGCTTTTAGGCTGGATTACTATCTTCCCGAGGAGTTGCAGCAAATCGTGGAGCGCTCGGCGCAGCTGCTCGACGTTGGTATCAGCAAAGAAGGTGCCTTTGAGATAGCTCTGCGCAGTCGTGGCACCCCGCGCCTGGCCAACCGGCTTCTCAAGCGGGTGCGTGACTACGCTGAGGTGCGAGCGGATGGCTCCATCTCGCTTGAGGTTGCCCGCGAGGCACTCAGCTTTTTTGAGGTAGATACGTTGGGCTTGGATAATATGGACAACAAAATCCTCGACATCTTAACCCTGACGTTTGCCGGTGCTCCGGTAGGACTCTCTACGCTGGCGAGTGCCCTCGGGGAGGATCCTGATAGCGTGGAGGAGGTCTATGAGCCCTATCTGCTCCAACAGGGCCTTATCAAGCGCACGCCCAAAGGTCGTGTTGCAACACCGCGCGCTTTTGAGCATCGTGGCCTGCCGTATAATGCGGGTGGAGATGCCACACAGACGAGTATTGAGTTTTAAGGCGGACCAGTATGTTTGAAAACGATTACCTCATGCGAATGATCTTGCAACTGGCGCGCGTTTTGCGTCGCTCGCTTATCAAGGAATACCCCACTGTAAACATGGAGATTCGCGACATAGAAGGCAGAGTGGCCGAGGCTTTGGACCTCGACCCGCGTCTGATGTTCAAGCTTGAGCCCGAATCCCTCGTGTCGCTCTTACAGCTTGGAAATGTCGACCCGGTACTGGCGATTTATGCCGTCAGGTCAATCTACTACGAGTCAGACCTCCTGGAAGCTAACGGCAACCTGGAACAGGCCGAGCTCAGAAGACGGCAGGGCGACGCCATCGCTGAGGCCTACGACATTGAGGTCACGTTAGCCGATGCTTCGCCTGAGGCGATGCGGGAGTTTTTGGACGAGCAGGACTCAACCGAGGAGCAAAACGCAACCGGGGACTCATCTGAGTCCCCGGAAGAATACTACTAAAACCGCACTGCACAGGAGTATGCTCAGTTTTTGCCGAGCGACTTAAGCAGACAGGCGATCTCGTTCTCAAAATCAACGCCATAGCGGGGCTCGGTTTGCGCTGCCACGGTACGGCGAATAGCGCCTACCGTAAACTCGCAGGCGATGCCGATGGCCTCTACCAGGCTTTTGCCATTGAGCAGCGCTGCAAGCAGCGTGCTCGAGTAGATGTCGCCGGTGCCATGGAAGTAACCCTCGATACGCTCCGTAAAGTAGTAAGAGAAGGCATTGAGCGTACGATCATAGGCGGCGGCACCCAGCTTGCCCTCTTCAAAGGACACGCCGGTCAAGACTACCTGCGCAGGACCAAGGTCCGAGAGCTCCTTCATCGTCTGCTCGATCCAGGCCTGATCGTAGTCCTCACCGGGATAGTCTTTTTGGAGCAAAAGGCACGCCTCGGTGATATTGGGTACGGTGAGACTTGCTTTGGCCACCAGGCTGGTCATACCGCGGGCAAATTCCAGATCAAAGGCCGGATAAAGCTTGCCGGCATCTGCCATAGCGGGGTCAACCATGATAAGGGGGTCGTTGGCGCTGAATTCATCAAAGATCCGGGCAATCTGCTGCTGTTGGTCCTGGCTGCCTAAATAACCGGTGTAGAGCGCGTCCGTCTCAATGCCCAGCTCCTTCCAGTGAGCACAGATGGGATCGATATCCTCAGTGAGATCCCTGAAGGTAAACCCGGTAAAGCCGCCGGTATGGGTGGAGAGGATAGCCGTTGGTAGTATCACGGTCTCAACCCCCGTAGCAGATAGTATGGGGAGCGCTACGGTGAGCGAGCATCTGCCTACGCAACTGATATCTTGAATTGTTATGACTCTCTTTTGCTGTCTTGCCACGATTAAACCTCTGATTCTCTTAGCTTACACCGGCCACAAGGGCTCCTGATTTACGTCGTCACCTACAAAACAATCGGACGAACTTACATCGTACCACAGAATTTGTCCCAAAAAGGAATCTTGACGTTAGTGCTCCCCTAATTTACTATATAAAAAGGCATTTTGATCTAACCGCTTATGCGTTTTGATATTACATACTGGGTAGCAAATTAATAGGAAAGCCGAGCTTGCCCAGCGATAATCGTGTATGGTCAATCTGCCGGATGCTTTATCCGGCTTTTTTGTTGGACTACAAGCATCACAAACGAAACTCAAACGATAAAGAGGTGTTTACAATGGGAATAGAGACAATCATAGGACTAATAGTTGCCCTCATTTTGGGCGCAGCTGCCGGCTTTGTGCTCACGCGGTTTGTGCTTAAAAGCAACGCAAAGAATGCAGCGGAGAACGCTTCGCAAATCAGAAGTGACGCTGAGAAGCAGGCAGACATCATCAAGCGCGAGGCTCGCGCTGAGGCAAAGGACGCTGCCTATCAGCTCAAACAGGAGGCTGAGCGTGAAGCCTCGGAGCGACGCAAGGAAATCAAGGTTCTTGAGAACCGCCTCATGCAGCGAGAAGAGAATCTGGACAAGCGCGTTGAGGGCCTGGATGCCCGCGAGCACCAAATATCCTCACTGGCAGGCCAGGTAGAAAAGAAAGACCGCGACCTGAGCTCGTCACTGAGCAAGGCACAGGAAGAACTGATACGCATTGCCAATATGAACGAGAACCAGGCGCGTGAGACGCTCCTCGAACTCGTCAAAAACGACGTGACGCGCGAGGCAGCGGCCATCATCCGCGAAAGCGAGAACCAGGCGCGCAACGAGGCAGACAAAAAGTCGCGGGAGATACTCTCGCTGGCGATACAGCGGGTGGCTGCCGACCATGCAGCTGAGCACACGGTGTCTTCCGTGGCAATTCCCTCTGACGACGTCAAAGGTCGCATCATCGGAAAAGAAGGCCGTAACATCCGTACCTTTGAGCAGATCACCGGCATCAATCTGATCATAGACGATACCCCCGAAACGGTGACGGTATCGAGCTTTGACCCGGTGCGCCGCGAGATTGGTCGTATCACCCTTGAGAACCTCATTGCTGACGGTCGTATCCATCCGGCCCGCATTGAGGAGATGTACAACAAGGCCACCAAGCTGGTGGAGCGCGAGGTAAAAGAGGCGGGAGAAGCGGCAGCTTTTGACACCGGAATCATGGATCTGCATCCGGAGCTGGTTAAGACGCTCGGCCGCCTGCGCTACCGCACCTCCTTTGGGCAAAACGTTTTGAAGCATTCGCTCGAGGTGTCCTTTCTCGCCGGCGTTATGGCCTCTGAGCTGGGGCTTAATCCCATTCCGGCCAAACGAGCCGGCCTGCTCCATGACCTGGGCAAAGCTATCGATCACGACAACGACGGCTCACATGCAGTCATCGGTGCTGATCTTGCCCGCAGGTTTGACGAAAAGCCGGAGATCGTCCACGCCATAGAAGCCCATCACGCTGACGTGGAACCCTCCACGGTGCTCGCCGTGTTGATACAGGCTGCAGATGCCATCTCGGCCGCTCGTCCCGGCGCTCGCCGCGAGAGCGTGGAGAGCTACATCAAACGCCTGGAGCAGCTGGAAGGTATTGCCAACTCCCACGAAGGGGTTGAGAAGACCTATGCCATGCAGGCAGGCAGAGAGCTGCGGGTTATGGTGGAGCCTTCTCGCATCGATGATGATCAGGCAAAGGTACTCGCTCATGACATTGCCAAGCAAATCGAGAGCGAGATGCAGTATCCCGGTCAGGTAAAGGTGCTGGTCATTCGCGAGAGCAGAGCCGAGGACGTTGCAAAATAGAGGGGTGCCGGGCGCGAGGCAACATTGAATACCGACGATCCGAGCGCTCTGACAAACCATTATGAAGTGTGAATGGTGATTTGAAAGACGATCAACTCATAGAATTCGTTGAGCAGCTCTCCGGAGAGGTGCATTTGCGCGTTGAGGAGAGTCTCGGCAGCGGTTTTGTAAGGCTGCGCACTGCCGAGGCAGAGCGTCGTCAGGCAAAGCATGACATACGTTTTGTTGAAGACATTGTCATTGAGATGCTGCGCAACGCACGCGATGCCGAGGCGAGGAATATCTTTGTTGCCACCAACCGCGAAGAGGACATTCGCTCCCTTACGGTGATTGATGATGGCTCGGGCATTCCGGCAGACCTTCAAAAGAGGATCTTTGAACCGCGCGTTACCTCAAAACTGGACAACATGGTCATGGACTGCTGGGGCGTGCACGGCAGAGGCATGGCACTCTATTCAATTACGGCCAATTCGCGACAAGCCCGAGTGGTTTCTTCGGCGCCTAAGCTGGGGGCGGCTTTTTTGGTGGAGACGAGTGTTGAGCGGCTCCCTGAACGCAGCGATCAGTCCACTCTGCCCCAGTTGCGCCGCAATGATCTGGGTGTTTTGGAGATAGCAAAAGGTCCCCATAATATCGCCCGTACGGTAGTGGAGTTTGTGCTGGCAGAAAACCAGAATATCAACGTGTATCTTGGCTCACCGGCTCAGATAGCAGCCACACTCCTCGAGTACGGTCAAAAGAGCCTCAAACGAGAGGAATTGCTCTTTTGTAAAGATGCAAAGACCCTGCCTCTGGTTCAGAGGCTGGCCGCGAGCGGAGACTCAGCTGACCTGAGAGAAGCCAGCGCCGAACTGGGCCTTGCGATGTCAGAGCGCACCGCTCATCGTATTCTCGCCGGGCAGATCCTGCCGCTCAAACCGCTCATAAAAAGTGCCACCGGCCGCAGCAAAGAAGAAGTAACCGCAAAAGAAATGCTGCTGCACAAAGACAGCCGGGGTCTTCAGATAAGCAAACAGGATTCGGACCGTTTTGTCCGGGCGCTGGAGAGTGCCTTTGAGGTCTTAGGCGAGTCTTACTACCTGAGTCTTGTGGATATGCCCAAGGTACGCGTAAAGGGCAACACGATCTCGGTGCGATTTGAGATCGAAAAGGAATGATACTCCGGTCAAACAGATTTATGATAAACTTAACTCTGTTTGATTGTGCGAACAGAGCATAATCGGCACTACTACTGAGATGCACCCCGGTAAGAGGTTTTGAAAGGAACAACAATGGACGAAACTGGCGTTTTGGCTTTAATCGATGAG
>JAISPK010000034.1 GCA_031274985.1 Coriobacteriales bacterium
CGCGACCCCCTCTGTCGTTCCCGCGACCCCCTCTGTCGTTCCCGCGACCCCCTCTGTCGTTCCCGCGACCCCCTCTGTCGTTCCCGCGAAGGCGGGAACCCATACCCTGTCATCCCGAACAACCCCCCTGTCATCCCGAGCAACCCCCCTGTCATCCCGAGCAACCCCCCTGTCATCCCGAGCAACCCCCCTGTCATCCTGAGCGCAGCGAAGGATCCAATCCCTATCCCCACGCGCGATCTCATCCTCTCCCTCCTCGACGGCATGCAATCAGGCAACTCCGTCGCCGAGCTGGCTCACTCTTTTCATCTGGGCTTCATGCAGGCACTGGTTGCTACCGCCTGTCTGGCCAGAGAGCAAACCGCACGGGAGACCGTGGCCCTTTCCGGAGGCGTATTCAACAACCGCTTTATTGCCACTCACCTGCCACGCATGTTGCGCGAGGAGGGGTTCACCGTGCTCACCCATAAGAATCTTCCACCCAATGACGGCTGTATTTCTTATGGTCAGGCGATGGTTGCGCTGGCGCAGCTTAACAAATCCGCAGAAGCTGGTACACTACCACTATGTGTTTAGCTATTCCAGCAATAATCGAGTCGATAGACAAAGACGGCATCGCCCAGGTAAATGTCCTTGGCGTCACCCGTAAAGCGGCGCTTGACCTTGTTCCTCATGCGGCGCTGGGTGACTATGTGCTGGTTCATGCCGGTTATGCCATTGAGGTCATTGACGAGGTAATGGCCAAGGAAACACTCGACCTTATCGCGGATTTTCCTGAACTGGCTGAGGGATTCTGAGTACCCGCAGGCACTATGGACACTGCCTTTCTCAACAAGTTCAAAGATCCTGCCCTTTCTCGAGGCCTCGTGGATCGGATAAAAGCCCTCTCTCAACAACTTGAGGCCACGCCGGGCAACAAGACGCTGAATCTCATGGAAGTCTGCGGCACGCATACCGTTGCGATTGCAAAAAGCGGCCTCAGAAGCGTATTGCCAAAGAATATCAAGCTCATCAGCGGCCCCGGGTGTCCCGTGTGCGTCACGGCAAACAACGACATCGACCGCATCATTGCAGCAACCCGCCTGCCGCAGGTAACCGTCACGACGTTTGGCGACATGATACGCGTGCCCGGGTCAAGCACCTCTCTGCAGGAGCGCAGGGCAGAGGGCGCAAGCGTCGAGGTGGTCTATTCTCCCCTTGATGCTCTCAACAAAGCCCTCGAGAATCCTGAGCAGCAAATAATATTCATCGGTGTTGGCTTTGAGACCACCACGCCGCTGGTTGCCGCTACGGTCAAACGGGCTCAGGCTGCGGGCATTGAGAACTTCTCCGTGCTCACGGCTCATAAGAGGGTTACCCCGGCACTCGATGCCCTGGCCCGTGATTCGGATATTGCTCTGGACGGGCTCATATTGCCGGGTCATGTGAGCACGATAATCGGCTCGCGTCCCTATAGATTCCTGGCTGATTGTTACGGTATACCTTCGGTCATCGCCGGTTTTGAGCCGGTAGATCTTTTGCTGGCAATAACGCAGTTGCTTGAGCAAATCGTGAGCCAAAAGTCGAGCGTAGAGATTGCCTACGGTCGTGCGGTACACGAGGAGGGCAACGAGCAGGCATGCGCCGTCATCGACGAGGTGTTCACCCCGGCTCAAGCCACATGGCGCGGGCTGGGCGCTATCCCTGATTCTGCGCATGTGCTGAAGGATGAATACGCCCGTTTTGACGCCCTCAGGCGTTTTGATCTCCAGAACCTTACCGAGCCCACCGTAGAGCCGAGAGGCTGCCGCTGCGGGGACGTTCTCAAAGGCATTATGGCGCCGAGCGAATGCTCCCTGTTTGGCACAGCTTGCACTCCTGCGCACCCGGTAGGTCCCTGCATGGTATCCGGCGAAGGCAGTTGCGCAGCTTATTACAAATATCAGATTGAGGTATAGGACATGTCCGAAATCATAACCCTGGCTCACGGAAGCGGCGGCACGCAGATGAAGCGCCTCATTGACGAGCTGCTCACCAGCACCTATGGCAATGACTTACTGCTCACGGGAGACGACGCAGCGGTTCTCGAGCTGAGCGAGCTCAGTGACCCGGGCGCGCGCCTGGCGTTTACCACCGATAGCTATGTGGTAACCCCGCACTTCTTTCCCGGCGGCAACATCGGCCAGCTTGCGATCTTTGGCACGGTCAACGACTTGGCCACCAGTGGTGCCAGGCCGCTCTATCTCTCATTGGGTTTTATTCTCGAGGAGGGTTTTGCGCTGAGTACCCTGGAGCAGCTTGCCACTGACATTGCTGCTGCGGCCTTACATGCCGGCGTGCAGATTGTCACCGGCGACACCAAGGTAGTGGAGCGCGGCAAGGGCGATGGCATCTATATCAACTGCAGCGGAGTGGGTGTCATTGCTCCGGGCAGAGTGCTGAGCGGCCACAACTGCAAGCCGGGAGACGCG
The DNA here is from genome assembly GCA_031274985.1 of Coriobacteriales bacterium. Classification (GTDB taxonomy): domain Bacteria; phylum Actinomycetota; class Coriobacteriia; order Coriobacteriales; family UBA8131; genus WQXH01. The sequence goes on from JAISPK010000034.1 coordinate 2,451, forward strand.
ATATTGCTCTCCGGAACCCTCGGGGATCACGGCATTACCATCGTCTCCACGCGTGAAGGTCTCAGCTTTGAGGCACCGATACAAAGTGACGCAGCGCCGTTGAGCGAGCTGGTACAGGCAGTGATTGATGCCGCTCCGCATGCGCGCTGTTTTCGCGACCCCACCCGAGGTGGCCTGGCTTCAACGCTCAACGAGCTGGCGCGCCAGAGTGGCACCTGTATGCTGGTGGACGAGAGTGCGGTGCCGGTTAAAGACGCCGTACGCGGTGCCTCTGACATGCTGGGCTACGACCTCTATCACCTGGCCAATGAAGGCAAGATGGTGGCCATAGTGCCTGCCGAAGAAGCTGACAGGGCTCTGGAGGCCATGCGCCGATCTCCTCATGGTTATGGCGAGGATGCTGCGATTATCGGCAGAGTAGTGGCCCTGGATGAACCGAACTTGCCGCGAAGCACTCTTACGCAGGCCTTTGTGCAAACCGCCCTGGGTACGCTCAGGGTCATGGATGAGCTGAACGGTGAGCAGCTTCCACGGATCTGCTAGAGCTTCCAGGCCAGCAACATGACGCCAAAGTCTCCCCAGAAAAAAACCAGCCAACCCCCGGAGTCCCCGGGTCTTGATTACGCAGCTTGGCGTGCTTTAGCGCTGCAGCCGTGGTTGGTCCATCTGCACGGCAACCGCTTTGCCTCTGTGCTGGCTATAAAAGGGCAGCCGGGAGAGGCAGAAAACAAAGGGCAGCCACCCTTCTTCGGCTCAGACGGCGAGGCGCTGGAAAGTGCTTTTGTTGCATTGGGATGGGGGAGTAATAATTGGTGCGGAATAGCGCTCGACCTCCCCGGCAAGGGAGTTGTGAGTGAGCAGGATCTTCGAATGCTGATTGAGATAATCGACCCTACGGTGCTGCTTGCGCTTGACCGCATGGCCGCTTTGAAGCTAAAAGAAAGTTATGGAGAGCTGCTACCCTCTATCCCCGAGCCAGGCATCATGACCAAACTCCTCGGAAGAGCGCTGGTCTTTGTTGATGGCTTTGAAGCGGCGCTGACCTCTCAACAAGAGGATGAAGCCAAGCGCCGGGCATGGCAACAGCTCAAAGCGATAAAGACTAGTCCTCTTCTATCTCATCAATAGCGCCCATAGGGCATTCTTCCATGCAGTCGCCGCAGGCGTTGCAGGCATCCTCATTGACGGGCGCAGCAACATTGTTGACGATGTCCAGGACACCCTGTTCACAAGCATCTACGCAGATACCACAGGCAGAACACTCATCGGCGTTAATAATAGGACGTGGCATTATTGCTCCTTTCAAAATTCGTTTCAATTCCCTTTAAGTACAAACGAGGCGTGAGACTTATTCGCTCCACCGCCACCCTGAGAGGGCAAGTTCTACCCCTGTGCGGTGCAAAAAAAGTGGTGTACCGTCTCGCTCGCGTGAATATACAGAAAAGCATCGAGTCATGCAAGTCTTAATTATTTGTATCCGCTAAACGGTTGTTAAAGCCCTAAAGCATGGGCAAAGGCCAGTGCCTGGTTTTGCTGCTTGTGCGCAGAACACACTTCCCGCTGCGAATACCTCACTACCTGCTTCAATGTCCGGTTTAGATTTGGTTTAGAAATTGCTTAGGTCGGTTTAGTTTTAGTTGAGATGCCATCAAGTGCCGGTTTAGGTTTGCCTGTCATGCTGGGAGGGTAGGAAAACCTCAGCAGAGAGGGGAAGTGGCCCGGTGGCAATAATCAATAAACTCAGTTCGGCAAAAAAGCGCATGATCATCGCAGTTCTCGCCGGTTTGGCCGCAGCGCTGTTGATGTTTGCCTATGCAGGCAATCTCGAAGCTCAGGCAAATGCTGCCCAAAGAGCTGCCCTTGAGGAGTATGGCGGTACACGCACTGAGGTCCTCGTTGCAACAAAGGACCTCTTACCCGGCGAGGAATTATCTGCAGACAACACCACGATGAAGCCCTGGCTCGTTGACCTGCTTCCTTCAGGGGTTCTCACAAACCCAGGAGAGGCGTATGGCAAGACGTTAGCCTTTCCGGTATACCACAACGAACCTATTGCGGCGGTTAAGCTGGGGGGCAGAGGGGAGCTCATTCAGGTTCCCGATGGCCTCAGCGCTCTCAGCGTACCCATTAGGGACGACATGGCGGTAGGAGGCTCGCTGCTTCCGGGAAGCTCCGTGGATGTCTATGCCATAGGGGCCAATCAGGTTAGTCTGGTGCTCTCGGACGTTTTGGTCTTAGAGTGCTCAAACGGCATGGGGATGCAACAATCAGACAGCAGGGAGAGCGCAGGAGTTGTGTTGGGAAGCAGTTCGCGTGCAGCGCTCAAATGGATCACCCTGGCGGTGAGAGATGAAACAGTCACTGAATTGCTGCACGCTGCGCGCGACAATACGCTTTGTTTAGTGTTGCCGGGGCTCAATGCCGGGGCATCGCTCACGCAGTACTCTTTGGACAACTCCTCCTCAGCAGAAGCTCCCCTGGACGGGGGAGGGTGGCAGCGATGACCTATCACGAGTACCCCGCACAAGAGACTCGAGAGCTCCTCGCCAAAGAGAGTCAGGAGTGCCTCGCCCGGGGCAACAACGTAGTTGCGTATGCCTTTCTTCCGCAGTTAGACGAACAGACAAAAACGCTCACCAGCGAGTATGCCCAGCTCTTCTATACCGCAAGTGATGTACGGCAGGCGCTGCTCTGCACCACGCACGAACTACAGGTAGTGATCCGTGCTGGCTCTGAGGGAGAAACCGTTCCTTGTAGCGATGTTACGCCTCTTAATTTAGCTGCAGCTCTTCATAAGGACAACTCCCTGAGGGATATCTATATAGAAAAGACCAATCCAGGCGGTCTCTTTGTGTCGCGCACTACGGTAGCGGGGGTGCGTGGCGTGATTTCTTCTGAAGACACCGCCTCGCTGCTGGGAGTCTCTCCTCCGATACACGCAATGCGCCCCGCGATTGCCGCAACCGCCTCAGAGTGTCGCACTGGCGAGCCGGCACTTGATATGGCCTGGCTTGAGCAGGTTCTCGAGCTCGATGAACTTGATGAGCTGTCCGGCTGCTCCCCTGCGGCCCTGTTGCCAAAGCCACCGGTTTCTCAAAGCGACTCTTTAGAGGCTTTAGAAGTTGCACCTGAGCTGCTCCTGGCGAGCAGGCAACCATCAGAAGAAAAGGGAGTGGTAGCTGCTTTTGTCTCCGGTCGTGGCGGGGTTGGCAAGTCAAGTCTTACCGCCCTCACGGGTATGAGCCTTTGGCGCACGGGTTCAAAGGTAGCCCTCCTCGATCTGGATCTGCAATTTGGCGATATCAGCATCCTCGTGGGCAATGAGCGGGAAAGTCGCATACAACGTCTGAGCCTCGATCAACTGAGCAGGGGGGAGATACTGATACCCTGCTTTGAAGGCTCACTCCTGCTGCTAGAAGCTCCGCCACGCCCGGAACAAGCCGAAGGATTGTTGTTGTGGATCCCCAGACTGCTGGCGGCGCTCAGAGCTGTGACTGACATTGTCCTGGTTAACACGGCGTGCCTGTGGGATGAGGCTGCTGCCGTGTTGGCATCCCATGCGGACAAGCTCGTCATCTGTATGGATCAACGGGCAACGTCCGTCTCTGCAGCGCGGCAGGTGGTTGATCTTTGCGTACGGCTGCAGATTCCTTCTACCAAACTCTCCTTTTTGCTCAACCGCTCGCAGAAAAGCGCGCCCATAACCGATATCGATGCCTCGCTGGCAATGGGCGGCGTGGACATCATCACTATCGCTGAAGGGGGAGCAGACGTTGACGAGCTGCTCTCCTTAGGATGCCCTCTTGAAGTGCTCAACGCACAAAACGCGCTCAGACAGTCGATCCATGAACTGGGGATCAACCTCTTAAAGCAGCCGGGCGCCAAACAGCCCTCTGCGGTGGTATACCGATGAGCCTCCTCAGCTATATACAACAACTACAGCCGCAAGGTGCCTTAGCGACGGCAGGATTCGAGGATCGAAGCATGCCCGCGGCCCTGCGTAAAGCCCTCTTTAATCAACTGTCGAGCGATCGTATTGCTGAGCTTTTGATTGAGAACACTGCACGCGCGAGGCTTGAGGTGCTCTCCGTGCTTACTATTGCCGCCGAGTCAGAGGAGTTTGCCTTTCTCAGCGAGGAGAAGCGGCGCCTCTTGATAGACGACGTTGCCAATTCGGTGCTCGGCTTGGGCCCGCTGGAACAATTACTCGCCCGGGGAGAAGTCACCGAGATCATGGTCAACGGGCACCGCAACCTCTTTTACGAGCAGGATGGCCGCATCTATCCCAGTGAGGTCTGCTTCAGCGATGAGCAGCAGCTGCGCATGGTCATCGACAGGATTCTGGGGCCGTTGGGGCGTCGTGTGGACGAGCAGAGCCCCCTTGTGTCAGCGCGGCTTCCCGAAGGGCACCGGGTCAATGTGGTTATCCCGCCACTGTCTTTGGACGGTCCCATTCTCACGATCAGAAAATTCCGTGAAGAGATGTATTCACTGGAGGAGCTTATCGAACTCAACAGCCTTGACGCAGCCGGAGCACAGCTGCTGCGATTTGCCGTATTGGCGCGCAAGAACATTGCGGTGAGCGGAGGTACCGGCAGCGGAAAAACAACCTTGCTCAACGCACTTTCGCTTGAGATTGCCCCGGATGAGCGAATCATCACCATTGAGGATGCTGCTGAGCTGCGCTTTGATAAGCATCCCCATGTGGTGCACCTCGAGTCGCGCGCCCAGAATGCCGAAGGAGTCGGCGAGGTAAGCATCCGTGACCTGGTCATCAATGCGCTGCGCATGCGCCCTGACCGAATCATCGTGGGAGAATGCCGCGGTAGCGAAGCGCTTGACATGCTTCAGGCCATGAATACCGGTCATGACGGGTCGCTCACCACGCTGCACGCTAACTCACCCGGTGAAGTAGCCACCCGCCTCACGATGATGGCGCGCTATGCCATGGATCTACCCCTGGGCGTAATCGAGGAGCAGATAGCCTCCGCTCTTGATTTGATAGTGCAGATCGACCGACTTTCCTCGGGAGCACGAAGGGTCACCAGTATGTGCGAAGTGGGAGCATCCGACTCCAAGGGGGTGCAGATCAGCTGCCTGATGTCCTGGGATCATCGCGTGGAGCAGTACCTCTGGCACGGGGCTCCAACGTGGCTCAGTGAATCGCAAGGTGCGGCAGGTATTTCTTCAAAGGAGGTGGCGCAGTGGTTGGAATTGGTGGGGTTGCTCTCACAATAAGTGCAGTCTTAGCGGCAATTGCCGCGGCATTCCTGGTACCGACCGTGATGGATATACTGCAAAGCTTTCAGCGGGCCGTTCAGATCAGAGCAAGGCTTACCGGAACAAACGCAGGCGAACTGTGGCAATTACTCCTGGGCGACCTCTGCACTAACGGGTTTGCACTCTTCAGTCTGCCTGCGCGATACCTGGAAAAAGTGGGCGCTCTCGCCCGGTTGATAGCTCGTACGCAGGCTGTTCTTTTGACGGGCATACCCGGATGCAACCAGCGAGCCCTCGCAGAGTCCCTTCTTGCACTCTGTGCGCTGAGCGGGTTGTTGTTTTGGGTACTGAGCGGGCAGATCCTGTTAGCGCTTTCGGGGCTGGTAGTACCTCTGGTGGCTGTGCAATTCAAAACACAAAACTGGATACGCAAGCGTAAGAACCTCCTGCGTGAGCAGCTCCCGGATGCCCTGCGAGGCTTAGGCATGTGCTTCATGGCCGGATTAAGTCTGGAGCAGGCTTTTGATCAAACCGCTCAGGAATGCCGCGAGCCGCTTCGCAGCGAGTTGCTGCGCACGGTAAATGACCTGCATACCGGGTCTTCAATAAGGGAGTCACTGGCAGCCCTGGACGGCAGGCTGGTTATGGACGAGATGCGCTTTGTTTCGGTTGCTCTGGAGATACAGCACCGCACCGGTGGGAGCATGCGAGAAGTACTGGACTGTGCCGCAGACTCCATGCTGGCAAGTTTTGATCTCAGCAGATCCCTTGAAGTGCAGACCTCGCAGGCGCGGATGTCTGCGCGCATCGTCAGTATTCTGCCGATAGCCTTGGTTGTGGTGCTGTCCCTTACCATGGAGGGCTATCTTGCTTCATTCTTCACCAGCTCGGCAGGTTTTGCCCTGCTACTTTGCGCTGTGGGCATGCAGGTGGCCGGCATCCTTTCTATTCGCAAAATACTCGGCATAGATCTGGGGTGACCGGGATGACGATTCTCTGTGTTCTCTTAACTGGCGTGTCTGTGGGCCTGCTTGGTTATACCTTTTTAGAAAACAAACAAAGGCAGGCCCACCAGCTTGGTGTACGCAGGCGTTTTTTTAATGTAGGCCCACAGAACCGCAGCAAACCGAGTCTTCAGTCGCTGCCCGTTATCGGCGCTGTGCTTAAGAAGCGTGAGGGCAAGCGGCTGGCGCATCGCTGCGAGGCGGAACTTCCCCGCATGCTTGACATACTCGCCATGGGAATGCAAGCGGGCCTGAGTTTTGACACAGCCTTTGGGCTGTATGTGCATCGTTTTGAAAACGAGCTGGCACTGCTCGGTCGGGAGCGCTTTGAGATCTGGGAACGGGGGCTTATCGGCCGTAGCGAGGGACTCGCACAACTGGCTGCCAGCATTAATTTGCCGATTTTCGATCGCTTCTGCAGAACGGCTGCCCGCTCGATTCGTTATGGGATTCCCCTGGCTCCGCTCATTAGGGAATACGCTGAGCAGGCTCGCAAAGAATACCGCAACAAACAAAAAGAACTGGTCTTAAAGGCTCCGGTTAAGATGCTTTTGCCCACGGGGGTCTTGATATTGCCGGCCATGATGATGCTGGTCATCGGGCCGATATTGTTGGATGTTGCCGAAAGGATGGTTTGAAAGATGAAGAGTAAAACGAATGATACGGCGCCCGGTTGGATGCGTTGGATGCGGGCAGTGACTGCTCGCTTAATCAGCACAGGTAGACGAGTGCGCATAGAACAAAGCGGTCA
>JAISPK010000005.1 GCA_031274985.1 Coriobacteriales bacterium
GGCCAAAGCGAGCGCGCCCAGAACTTCGGGCTGGAGATCATCGGCTTCATGCGCCGCTATCTGGACGAGAAGGCGGCCGAGCAAGGCCTCAACTTCTCGCTGCTGGCTACGCCGGCCGAAGGCCTCTCCGGGCGCTTCGTTGCGCTCGACCGCAAGCGCTATGGATTGATTCCCGGCGTCACCGACCGCGAATACTACACCAACAGCTTTCACGTGCCGGTGTACTACGATATCAACGGCTTCAAGAAAATCGAGTTGGAGGCGCCGTATCACGCGCTTACCAACGCCGGCCACATCTCTTATGTGGAGCTTGACGGGGATCCCACCGACAACCTCGAGGCGTTTGAGGCCATCATCCGCCACATGAAAGAGAGCGGCATAGGCTACGGTTCGGTCAACCACCCGGTGGACCGCGACCCGGTCTGCGGCTACAACGGTATCATCGGAGACCGTTGCCCCAAGTGCGGCCGCGAGGAGGACAACGAACCCTTCGAGCGCATTCGTCGCATCACCGGCTATCTGGTGGGGACGCTCGACCGTTTCAACAACGCTAAGCGCAGAGAAGAGAGCGAGCGGGTCAAGCACGGCATCAGCCGCGCAGAGGTCAACGCAGAAAACGCCTCGGCCTACCGCGACCAGTAACCCGTCTTAAGGGCACAACCTTCTGTCATTCCCGCTTCCGCTTCGGACACTTTTCGGAAGCGGGAATCCAGAAGTACAATCCGCAACAAAGCTATCCCACCTTTACCCCTGGAGGAACAAGTGACTACTCTGAGAATCTTCGGCACCGCTGACGACTCTATCGTCGACGGCCCCGGTATTCGCTTTGCGGTTTTCTCGCAGGGCTGCAGCAAAACGTGCCCGCGTTGTCATAATCCGGAGGCACAACCCTTTGAGGGAGGTAGGGAGGTTGCCCTCGAAGAGCTTGAGCGCCTCATTGCAGGCAACCCGCTCCTGGCCGGCATCACCCTTACCGGTGGCGAGCCCTTTGAGCAGCCAAAGCCGCTGCTGGAGCTTGCGCAGTGGGCCAAGAGCAGGGGCCTCAACGTATGGGCCTACAGCGGCTATTTGTTTGAAGAGCTCAGGGACGCTGTGCCAAGCCCAGAGGCCAGCGAGCTTCTTCAGCTGGTTGACGTGTTGGTGGACGGCCCCTTCCTGGAGGGCCAGGCCTCCCACGAACTCAAATGGCGCGGCTCTGCTAACCAGCGCCTCATTGATGTGCAGGCCTCTCTCGCAGCCGGCACCGTGACGGAGCTGGGTTAATCGTATTTTAGTGAAGATTTTGGGTGAGAGTCAGCGGTTATTGTCTTGCGGGGCAGCGAGCGAGACAATAACCTCAGAGCCTCATCTCTTTTTGCTGCCTCTGAGTAAAATGCAGGATGCCTGCCAAAAAAACGATGGCAGGGAGTTTTATCTGCCCGCTGCGCTTCAGCGCGTTACTTCCAAGTAAGCCCGAGTGTTTTGTGGTTTACCGCACAATCTGACAGGTAGAGGTTGATCAGGCTTTGATAAGGGATGCCAGTGTCTGATGCCTGCCCCTTAAAGTAATCAATCGTATACTCATCAATGCGTATGGTGATCTGCTTCTTTAGGCGCTTTGCGTAAGGATTTTTCCTTGAGGCGCTGAAATCATATTCTGCTCTCATAGCAGTGTCATTATTTGCCATAGTTGCTCACCTCGTTTTTCGTTGCCTTCCGCGCAGATATGATACGGATAATATCCTCTGATGCCCGATAACAATGGCAGACAACCAAAACGCGTAATCTTTGGCTGATCCCCATAATGATGAAACGTTCCTCGTTATCTGAGTGATCGGGATCATCGATAATGCGGGCATTTACATCCGAGAATACCGTCTTTGCTTCAACAAACGAAACTTGATGCTTACTGATGTTCAGCAGGTTCTTTTGTTCATCCCATTGAAACTGTAGATTATCCATACATATATTATAACTACAAAACCAAAACGGTCAAGGGCAGAGATGGCAAAAGAGAACAAACGCGCTTTTCCTTATCACCATTCTCTCGCCAACGTGTGCGTAGTATCAAAAGCAACCAGAGTCTGTGCTGAAGAGCTTTGCCGGAACAACACAATAGTATACTTACGAGTAGTCTACTCATATGTATACAAAGGAGCTGACCCATACAATGACGCTTTTAGCACTGGCCTTTGTAGGCAAACAGAATTCCGGCAAAACCACCTTGCTCGAAAAGCTCATTGCCGAGCTAACCCGGCGCGGCTACAACGTGGGTACCCTCAAGCATCACAGTCACGCGGGCTTTGATTTTGACCGGGAGGGCAAGGACTCCTGGCGACACGCTCAGGCAGGGAGCCGGTTTACAGTGGTCAGCGCTCCGGACAAGATTGCCATGGTGCGCACGTTGGATGCACCGGAGGAGGCCATGGACACGCTTGCCCATATGGTGGCACTTTCAAAAACAGGGGAGACCAAAGGCACGCGACCGCTCGACATTGTCCTCGTGGAGGGATTTCGAAACAGCGGGCTTCCCACGATAGAGTTGTTCAGGGCAGCAAACCCCAAGGATGCTCACCGGAGCCTAGGCGAAGAGGGCAACAATATCATCGCCGTGGTAACCGACCTGCCGCGTATACAAGAAGCTGCCAACGGCCAGGGCATCCCCAGCTTTGGCTTTGACGACATCGATCAACTGGCAAGCTACGTAGAGCTCCTTGCTAACAATTAATGAGTTACCTGCTCTGCAGATATCGATAATACCTCCACACTGCTACAATACCCCTATGAGTCTTATCGTTACAAAATTCGGCGGTACCTCCGTTGCAACACCCGAGCGGATACTCAAGGCTGCCCAGAGACTGGTGGACTACCAGCAGCAGGGCAACAAGGTGGTGGCCGTGGTAAGCGCCATGGGCAAGTCCACCGACGACCTCCTGGCGCTGGCGCACGAGGTCAACCCAGCGCCGCCGGCCAGAGAGCTGGACGTGCTCCTCACCACAGGCGAGTTGGTGAGCATGAGCATACTGGCCATGGCCGTGGCCTCGCTGGGTAAGAAGGCCAAGAGTTTTACCGGGCACCAGGCCGGCATCGTCACCACAACAAAACACAACAAAGCGCAGATTGCACAGATCAAAGCCGGGCGTATCGAGCAAGCCCTGGACGATGGCAACATCGTTATTGTCGCCGGATTTCAGGGCAGCACCAAGACCGGCGAACTCACCACTTTGGGGAGGGGAGGATCGGACACCTCGGCCGTGGCACTGGCTGCTGCACTCAAAGCCGATCTCTGCGAGATCTATTCCGACGTGGACGGTGTTTATACCGCCGACCCACGCGTGGTGCCCAGAGCAAAGAAGCTGGAGAGCATCAGCTACGAGGAGATGCTCGAGCTGGCCGCGGCCGGTTCGGGTGTGCTGCAGATGCGTGCAGTGGAGTTTGCCCGCAATTACAAGGTCACCCTGTGTTGCCGCAGTGCTTTCAGCAGCAATCCGGGTACGATAGTTAGGGAGGAAGCCGTGGAGCAAGCGATAGTCTCGGGCATTGCCTATGACAACTCAGAGGCCAAGATCACCATTCGAGGCGTGCCCGATACCGCGGGCATAGCAGCCAGCGTTTTCAGCGCCATAGCCAAGGCCAACATCAACGTGGACATGATCGTGCAGAACATCTCCGAGCATGGCTATACCGACATCACCTTCACGGCGCCGGCCGGCGACCTTGACCGCCTCTGCCCGGTGTTGCAAAAACAGGTGGACACGCTCGGCGCGCGCGAGTATCTGGTGGACAGCTCCATTACCAAGCTCAGCCTGGTGGGCGCGGGCCTCCGCACCAATCCGGGCATCGCGGCCAAGATGTTCAAAGTGCTGAGTGAGAGCGCAATCAATATCGAGATGATCTCAACCTCCGCAATCCGTATCAGCGTGGTTATCGACGCAAAGAATTCCGAGCGTGCCCAGCAAGCGCTGCACACCGCTTTCGATCTGGATTCGGATCAGGTATTCAAAGAAGAGACCCTCTCAGCAGAAGAGCAAGCCGCAAAAGCCAACAAAGGCCGCTAACCACCTCTGTCGTCCCGAGCGCTTCCCCCTGTCGTCCTGAGCGCAGCGAAGGACCTTCCCTCTGTCGTCCTGAGCGTTTCCCTCTGTCGTCCTGAGCGCTCCCCCCTGTCGTCCTGAGCGCTCCCCCCTGTCGTCCTGAGCGCTCCCCTCTGTCGTCCTGAGCGCAGCGAAGGACCTTCCCCCTGTCGTTCCCGCGACCCCCTCTGTCGTCCTGAGCGCTTCCCTCTGTCGTTCCCGCGAAGGCGGGAACCCACAACCCACCCCTTTCACTCACCCCAAAAAACCGCTCACCACTAACATAAAAAAACCACACACACAAGACAATCCACAAAAAAAGCACACAAAAAAGCCCAAAAATCACAAAAAAACCACAAAAAATCAAAATATTTGCCAATACCAAACTACTCGCATGAAATTTTTGCTATTATTTCACAAGGGGTAATTGTTTTATGTATATATGTCTCTTGATAGTTTTTGTGGATTAGCGCCTCGAGAGACAGTAGCGTGAGACCAATAACTAGCAGAGAGTTGCTGGTGTAGGTATAAAAAAATGTTGGTGTATTTTTCGCTTTAGTTAGGGTGCGGAAACTATAGGTACGTAAGGGGAAAGACATGTCAAAAAAAAGTATTGGAAGCGTAAGGAACGCAACAACTATCAGGCCAGGCAGACTGCTACCGAAGATACTCTCTTCATTCTTAGCAGTCTTTTTAGCACTGGCGCTCCTGCCGTATTCGTCGTTTGCAGCATTTAAGACGGCGTTTGCGGGAGATGGCGATGACACCATATCGCTCACCCTCACCGCAGGTAGTGGCGAGAAGGAATACGACGGCACAGCGCTGACCGTAAACACCTTTACCACTTATCCTGCATTGCCCGGGCTCTTTATCACCGTAAAGACTGAGGGCTCGCAGACCGAGGTGGGTACGTCATCAAACGAGATAGTACCGGGCTCTGTGAAGATCATGTCCAATGGGGAGGACGTGACCAATCAGATAGACGTAACCCTTATACCTGGGACGCTCACTATTACTCAACCAAGCAAAACAGTTGAGCTACTAGGTGGGGATTTGGAGCCATTATATTCAGTTGCCTACGATGGTAACGGGGGCGCTACCGAAATTGTAGATAGTAATGAATATGAACCAGATAATACTGTGACTGTCATCTTCGACCCCACTCCAGTGCACGAGGGTTTTATCTTCCTCGGCTGGGC